>NZ_LROR01000001.1:0-522 GCF_001675205.1 Clostridium coskatii
ATAAATCAGTTTCAGTTTCAACTTTAAATGTTGTAGTCATAACTCCTGCTCTAGTTCCACCAATTCCTTTTCCATAAGCTAAAGCAATTTCTTTTCCTTTTCCACTGTAATCTTGATATACTGCATACAGACATGGAACTCCATTGCCTAATGTATATTCTCTTCTAACTATGTGTCCTGGTCCTTTTGGAGCAATCATCAAGACATCTACAAACTTAGGCGGTACTATCTGATTAAAATGAATGTTGAAGCCATGTGCAAAGAACAATGCATTTCCTTCTGATAAATTATCTTTAATACTTTCTTCATAAATTTGTTTTTGTTTTTCATCTGGCAAAAGCACTGTTATAATATCTGCTTGTTTAACGGCTTCAGCTATTTCATATACCTTAAACCCATAATCTTCAGCCTTTTTCCATGACTTACTACCTTTATATAAACCGACTATTACATCGAGTCCACTTTCTTTTAAATTCAAAGCATGTGCATGTCCCTGACTTCCAAAGCCAAGTATAGCTAAAA
>NZ_LROR01000002.1:0-537 GCF_001675205.1 Clostridium coskatii
CTAAATTTATGATAGCGTTAAAAAGGCTTTTTGTTTCCTCCTGAGTAAAATATTTTATTTTTTTATTACCGGTTCTTTCCATTTAGTTTCCTCTTTTCAAAATAATTGTACAATATAAATATTTTGTCCGAAAAATAAGAATTTTATACCTATTTACTGTTTTATTCTTCCAATATAATTCCACAAATTTTAAATTATGATATTTATTTCTTCATTATTCTGTAAATTACAACATTATTTTAATACTGTTTTCATAATAATTGGATTTTACTCAATATTATGCTATAATTTATTATACAAAATATTTATATTGTACAATTATTTTGAAAAGAGGAAACTAAATGGAAAGAACCGGTAATAAAAAAATAAAATATTTTACTCAGGAGGAAACAAAAAGCCTTTTTAACGCTATCATAAATTTAGATAATATACATGCAGTTAGAGATTTAGCAATTTTTAGAGTTGCTTATAGATGTGGTTTAAGAGCATCTGAAATTGCTTTGATTAAATTGGAAGATTATAACGCTTCAAAGGCCG
>NZ_LROR01000003.1:0-568 GCF_001675205.1 Clostridium coskatii
AAAAAATGTGAGATAATCTTCTAAAATAAGTTTTAAAGTTTTTAAAGTTAACTTGAAAAACTTTAATAGGAGATTTTAAATGGATGTACAAAAAACAACACAGGATTATAGAATGAATAAATGGATTAAGACTATACGTGAATGCATGGATAGTGGAGAAAATGTATCTCCCTGGTGCAGGAATAATGGAATTAAAACAAACAGTTATTACTACTGGTTAAGAAAAATACGTGCTGCTGCCTGTAAAGCACTGCCTTCAATAAACCATCAGGGACAAATAGTTCCAATGGATATGCCCAAAATATCTAATGCTATTTCTACAAATACAGCTTATGTTCCTTCAGGAACATCCCAAGCTGATGTTATTGTCCATTTAGGCTCTGCAGTACTTGAAATTCACAACAGTGCCTCAGAAAGTTTAATTCAAAATATTATAAAGGTGCTCAGAAATGTTGGGTGATATTTCAAAAGCAGAGAAGGTATATATTGCAACTGGATATACAGATATGAGAAAATCCATTGATGGACTTGCTGCAATTGTACAGCAGAATTTTGAGCTGAATCCATT
>NZ_LROR01000004.1:0-587 GCF_001675205.1 Clostridium coskatii
AAAAGATAAAATGAGAAATAAAAAAAGATTTTTAATTTGGAATTTTATTTTTGCACTTTATATTTTTGGAGTTCTACATTTTACGGGTGCTGGAACATTATATAATATTAAAATGTATGGATTCAAAATAAACCCAAATGAGATTAATTTGATACCCTTTTCTGGAAATATAGATATAATAGAGTATGTTTTAAATATCATATTGTTTATTCCTCTTGGATTTTTAATTCCACTAATTTGGACAAGTTGGAACAAATGGAAGTCCATAATTATTGGAAGTTCTTTTTCTATATTAATAGAATTAAGTCAGCTTTTCAATACTCGATGTACAGATATTGATGATTTCATACTGAATACTTTGGGAGCAATAGTAGGTTATTGTTTATATAAGATGCTTAATAGAGTGAAAAAGAAAGATATAAAGACAAGTTATTTGGAAATAGAACCTTTTATATTTATTTGTGCTATGTTTTTAGGACGTTTCTTTATATTTAATGAATTTGGTTTGGCTAAAATTCTTTATAAATTTTAATCAATGTTAAAATGAACGTTTATATGTATAAAAATAGATCACATGCTGGAATTAA
>NZ_LROR01000005.1:0-634 GCF_001675205.1 Clostridium coskatii
GCATACTTTTTATATAAGGATTACCTTTGGTTACAGAAGTCTTTTTTTTTACCTGCACTTTCATTATTACCAGGGCTAAGCCCTGCCCAAGAACAAATATGTTCAGCTGTCTTGAAGCAGCTCATGTTTACTCCAATTTCAGCAATAATGGAAGCTGCGGCGGTTTCAGCAATATCTGGAATACTGCATAAAGTTGCTATTGCAGAGGAAAATTGATTTATCTCTGCAATGATTGATGCTTCAACGTCTTTCAGGTGAGAGTTCAAAACATCTAAGTGAGATACTAGCATTTTTAAGAAATTTCTTTGGTGCACAGATAGAGTTCCATTCACTGCAATGAGAATTTCGTCTATCCTTTTGCGTGTCTTTGTTTTTAGGCATTCATTAAGTTGTGATTTATTAATTTGTCCATGATCAATGAGACAGTTTATAATATTTCGTCCGGATGCACCAAATATATCAGAGATAAAGGTGGAAAGTCGAAAACCTGAGCTTTGCAAAAATTTTTCAATTCTATTCTTCTGGGAAGTAATATCGCGAATCACACTTTTGCGGTAACGAGTGAGGTCACGAAACTCTCGAATTTCCTTAGCTGGAATAAAACTACCGTTAAGTAATCCAGCGCGAAGTAATG
>NZ_LROR01000006.1:0-638 GCF_001675205.1 Clostridium coskatii
TGGTACCGGGAGCTTTTATGAATGAAGAAAATATTGGAACAAATGCTATGAGCGTAGTTATAAAAAGTAAGCTGCCAGTTCAAATTTCTGGAGATGATCATTTTATTAATGCATATCATAAGTGGACATGTTCCGCCGCACCTATAAAAGATAATAAAGGAAAACTTATAGGTGTATTGAATCTTACTGGATATATTGAGTTTGTACATTCCCATACTCTTGGCATGGTTATAGCAGCGTCAAATGCTATAGAACAAATGCTTAAAGTAGAAGAGTATAATAAAATTCAAAATATGAATTACAAGCATATAAAAAATATATTTAATTCCAGTCCTGTTGCTATAATAACCTCAGATATAAATGGTAAAATAAAAATTTGTAATAAAAAAGCACAGGATATGTTTGGCATAAGAGGTAATAAGTTAGAAACGAACAATATGGAAGATATTATAGAAAACTGGAATGATATAAAAACATCTATGTATTTAGGAGAAAGTGATTCAAAAGAAACAATTATGGTTTCACTAAGAAATAAGATTCAGTATCAAGTAACTACTAGCTCAATATACAATTGTGATGATGATAATAATATTGAGATAGTTTATGTTTTTGAAAAAGCTAAAAAGGTAAATAAAAAG
>NZ_LROR01000007.1:0-639 GCF_001675205.1 Clostridium coskatii
GTCCGTAGTCTAACGAAAGAGGACGCGGCCGAAGGTGGGGTTAGTAATTGGGGTGAAGTCGTAACAAGGTAGCCGTAGGAGAACCTGCGGCTGGATCACCTCCTTTCTAGGGAGTCGAAAGATAGAGTATAATCTATCTTATAAATTGATGGTTTAAGTAAGTTAGAAGGTCTACTCTGTTTAATTTCCAGGGATTATTTACATGTTGACCAAAAATGATCGGCATGATATTATATATATCCCAAGCGAGTTAAACATTATTGTTTAGTCGCTAAAAAATTTGTCCTTTGAAAATTGCACAGTAAATAAGAAATAAAGTAAAGCTAAGGTTATAATATAACCTTTGTAGTAAAGTATCATTTTCAAAATGATATGATGATAATAAGAAAATTGATAGTAACGAGCAAGACAAGGAAAAACTTGAATGAGGAGCGAAGTTTACTTATGTAAATGAGCACCGGAACGAAAGTTTTGACGAAGTATTGCGAAGTTAATAGCAATTTTCGATAATGAAAGGTCAAGCTACAAAGGGCGCATGGAGGATGCCTTGGCACCAGGAGCCTAAGAAGGACGCGATAAGCTGCGAAAAGCTCTGGGTAGGCGCAAATAGCCAGAGAACCAGAGATATCCGAATGGGGA
>NZ_LROR01000008.1:0-670 GCF_001675205.1 Clostridium coskatii
ATAATGATAAACTTGCTAGACTCGTAAGTGAATTAGTAGCTGCAATGAAGGGAGCTAACTAAAATGGACAAGTACGAAGCTGTTATAAAGCTTTTATTGGAAGCTGTTCAAGGTAGTCAGTCTTCTAAAGAGACAAAACAAGATACAAATGAAATCCCAGTTGGAGTTTCAAATCGCCACATTCATCTTTCACAAGCAGATTTTAACATATTGTTTGGAGAAGGATACCAGGTAACAAAGATAAAGGATTTAGCACAGCCAGGACAGTATGCTTGTAAAGAAACGGTAACAGTATGTGGACCAAAGGGAGCTATTGAAAAGATTAGAATCCTTGGACCATTACGTAGTAAGACACAGGTAGAAATCCTAAGAGGAGATTCTTTCAAATTGGGAGTAGCTCCAGAAGTAAAGATGTCTGGTGATTTACACGGGACACCTGGAATTACCATAATAGGACCAAAGGGATCTGTTCAAATAAAGGAAGGTGTGATTGTTGCACAAAGACACATTCACATGACTCCTGCAAATGCACAACATTTTAATGTGCATGATGGACAGACAGTAAGTATTAAAGTTGATGGACCACGTGGTGGAATTTATAATAATGTTGCAATTAGAGCAAATGATACTTCAGCTTTAGAATGCCATATTGACACAGAGGAAGCAAATG
>NZ_LROR01000009.1:0-686 GCF_001675205.1 Clostridium coskatii
ATAGGAGAATTAATAAATACAAGCAGGAAGCTTATACGTGAAGCTGTAGAAAAAAAAGATGGAAACTACATACAGGAAATTGCAAAAAAACAAGAAGAAGCAGGGGCAACTTATATAGATGTAAACTGTGGAACATTTATGCAAACTGAAGTGGAAACCATGGAATGGCTGGTTGAAAATATTCTTCAGGTAACAGACCTTCCATTATGTATAGATAGTCCTAACCCTCTAGCTCTAGAAGCTGGATTAAAAAAAGTAAAAAACGGAAAACCAATGATCAATTCCATAACAGGAGAAGATGAAAGGTGGAATACAATACTTCCACTAGTAAAAGAGTTTAATTCTAAAATAATAGCACTTTGTATTGACAACACAGGAATGCCAAAGACACAGGAAGACAGGCTTAGGATAGCAGATTCCCTTATAACAAAACTTACTGGAGAAGGAATAGCTCTTGATGATATATATATAGATCCACTTATAAAACCAATAAGTGCAGGACAAAACAATGGAATAGAAGTACTAGCTGCAATACAAAAAATAATGGAAAGCTATCCAGGAGTACATACTACCTGTGGATTAAGTAATATATCATATAGCTTGCCAGCAAGAAAAGTATTGAATAGATTATTTATGGTTCAAACTATGGCTCGTGGAATGGACTCATACATTATGGATCCAACAAA
>NZ_LROR01000010.1:0-690 GCF_001675205.1 Clostridium coskatii
TATTTGATCCTGAAGCTTCTCCTAATCCTCCAATGATCTCTGATGCTTCATTAAACACTTCTGCTGACATTATAAGTTCAGATAAAAAATATTCCTTTTTTTCAAATCTGTTTCCTACAATTCCCATTCCCTCTTGCAAATCTGCTATTATATCTAATACTGGTGTTCCATTTTCCTTTTGTGCTTTCACCTCTGCTAAAACAACATCTTCATCCAAATCTGCCATTGCATCAACTAACTTTTTATTCATTTTCATATCCTCCCTCTTTAATTTAAATTGAATATAATATCTTTCAAGCATTTTATTTAATATTTGCAAATTTATTTACTAAAACAATGCTTTGAAAGTTTTTTCTAATCCCTAAAATAAAAACATATCTATTTAAAATAAATCGATTTCACTAGTTGCCCTATTCAATCATTATTAACTATCCTGCACGCCACTACAACAGTTCTTATATTATTCATATAATCCCTCACGGAATGCTTTAATGAACTTTCTTGAAAACCTATCTTGTCCAAGTAATGTTTGTGATGCAAGTAAAGCACCCCTCATTTCCTTATTTGTTGGATCCATAATGTATGAGTCCATTCCACGAGCCATAGTTTGAACCATAAATAATCTATTCAATACTTTTCTTGCTGGCAAGCTATATGATATATTACTTAATCCACAGGTAGTATGTAATC
>NZ_LROR01000011.1:0-732 GCF_001675205.1 Clostridium coskatii
TCAACGAATCATGACTTACTTCACAGCCGCCAATGAAAATAGAAACATCCTACAATTCAAATGTTTGCAATGTACATATGTGGACATAATTTCATATTGGCAGGGCTAAGTCTGAATGTTCTTTGGAGGATTTGCACCCCGATTTTCAACGTAGACGTATTACCCATGAGCACAGCAGATTGTTGCACCACTAAGCAGTGGATAGCACGTGTAGCAAAGTTCCTATTATCTCGGGTAATTCTCCTGCTAATTTTTTATAGGGGACGATTATATGAATGACTTATTAGAACGCTGTTGTGGACTAGATGTTCACAAGGATATTATTGTGGCCTGTATACTAAATGGACCTGTTGGTAAACCAGCAAAGAGTGAGATTCGAGAATTTAGCACATTAATTACTGGAATGCGGGATCTCAAAGCATGGATAGTATCTGAAGATTGTCATTTTGTAGCAATGGAAAGCACCGGGATATACTGGAAGCCAATTTATGAAACTCTTGAAGATTCATTTGATGGCGACATTTCATTGCTGGTTGTAAATGCAAGGCACATGAAGAATGTACCAGGTAAAAAAACTGACATGAAAGATGCCGAATGGATTGCCACATTACTTCGCGCTGGATTACTTAACGGTAGTTTTATTCCAGCTAAGGAAATTCGAGAGTTTCGTGACCTCACTCGTTACCGCAAAAGTGTGATTCGCGATATTACTTCCCAGAAGAATAGAATTGA
>NZ_LROR01000012.1:0-741 GCF_001675205.1 Clostridium coskatii
TTTTGTGCTATATTCTTGACAAAATATTGAATAAGAAGAGGTATATCCTTTTTTCTTTCTCTAAGTGGAGGTAAGAATAAAGGCAGCACATTTAGCCTATAATATAGATCCTTTCTAAATCTTCCAGCTTCCACTTCTTTTTTTAAATCTCTGTTTGTAACAGCTATAATTCTTACATCTACAGGTATAGATTTTGAACTCCCAATTCTCGTTATTACACCTTCCTGTACAACTCTTAGAAGCTTTGTCTGCATATCAAGAGGCATTTCTCCAATTTCATCAAGCATTATAGTTCCGCCATCTGCCAATTCAAATTTTCCAAGATTACCACCCTTTTTTGCTCCTGTAAAAGCTCCTTCTTCATATCCAAAAAGTTCTGACTCTATAAGTTGTTTAGGTATAGCACCACAATTTAAAGCCACAAATGGTCCATCTACTCTGCTGCTGTAATTATGAATGGACTGTGCAAACACTTCTTTTCCCGTACCGCTTTCTCCCATTATAAGTATAGTTGATTTACTATCTGAAATCTTTTTTGCATAATTTATTACTTTTGTAAAGTTTTCATCCTGCCCCATTATTTTACCAAAAGTATAGTAAGCCTGGCCATTATTCTTTTTATTTACCTTTTTAGCTTTTTCAAAAACATAAACTATCTCAATATTATTATCATCATCACAATTGTATATTGAGCTAGTAGTTACTTGATACTGAATCTTATTTCTTAGTGAAACCATAATT
>NZ_LROR01000013.1:0-33189 GCF_001675205.1 Clostridium coskatii
GATGAATACCTGCCCTGGGACCAATGGGTTCAATCTTCATGCAAAAAGAAAGCATAATAAATTACGACCATTTTAATGAATGGTCGTTTATTTTTTATGCTTATACACTGGGTAGTTTATCGCTTACTCAATTGACATAACAAATAGATTATATCATGATTTTATTATGCAGACAAAATGAAGGCTAAGCCTGTAACAAATGGGTGTCTGAATATAGATTCATAGGCTTTTACTATGGGATATATCTTAGACATAGTATATTTTTTAAAGGTGAATTTAAAATAGCAGCAAGTTCTGGGATAGCTTGTGCATTGGTGTTTTGATAAAAATTAGTTTTTAAGATAAAAATATAGAAAAATTTTCACAGCTATTTTTAATTATGCGATTTTAATTTACCGTTTTTCAAATGGAAATCACATACCTTTTGTCCTTGTCCAATAGTTCCTTGACGCTCAAAAATTATATTTGGTCTATATCCCTGGAAAGTAGTTATATCATTAGCACAGAAAACTGTGCATAACTCAGGACAATTGTATCGCTTAGCTGTCTCCATATATACAGCTTGTCATATCAAAATGTATTTCTTGATTATCATATTGACGCCACACTATATTCCATCCTTTTTTAGGATAGTTTTTATTCATTACAGATTTACAGAACAGTTTAAACAAACTATATTCAAAAGGTATCTTACCTAAAAATTCATTCTTTTTTTGAATTGTTTTTGCTGCAATTTGTGTAATTTCTAATGTATTTTTGTATGCTTTTTCTTTTGAAAAGCCTGATTGCAAAAATGCTTAATTATTATATTAATTCAGTGCTAACTCGATTTGTTAGTGTGGCAATATTATCTATTTCTAATCTTATAACATCACCCAAATTGAGTAAATGACCATTTTCCATTCCACAACAATTGGGAATTGTTCCAGATGCCATAAACTCTCCTGCATAAACTTGCTCTCCTTTGGAAGCATAAGCAATAGCTTTTCCAATGGAATGATAAAATTCATTTAGTTGTCCTTCAGCAGCTAATTTTTCATTAATAAATACTCGTGTTTTTAAAGTATTGAGTATCGGTAATATTTCATCTGTTGTTACAACTATATTAGATATGGAACTAGCAAAATCCTTTGCTTTGCATGGTCCAAAGCCCGTTTTTCTCATCTCATCAAGCTGAACATTTCGAGCACTGAAGTCATTAAATACACAAAAAGCACCTACAGCAGCAAGACCTTCTTCTTCTGTTGCATTAAGAAGATCCTTTGTAATGATCATGCCAAGCTCTAATTCATAGTCTTTAAGTGTTGTATAATGTGGATAGCTTACTATTTCACCATCTCCAATAAATGATAGGGTATTTCCCTTATAATAAACAGGATTATCATACCACGCTTTTTTAGGTTTAAAAGCAGGAAATGGATGTCTGAATATAGCTTCATAAGCCCTTACTATAGGATATACCTTAGGCATAGTATATTTTGTAAAAAGCCTACCACTGTTAATTACATGTCTTTCACACAGCATGAAATCACGGTAAAGTAGGGGGCGAAAAGGCATAATTTCTTTCATATTCTTAGTTTCACGGGCAGCGTTCAAATCAGCTTTTTGTAAAAGAAAATTTAAATGTTCTTTATTTTCAGGAAGTGTCTGTAAAAACGAAATAAGGTCTTTAGAAACAGACTTTATTTTTGAAGATTCTTTGCTGTTATTTGCTTGAAACTGTTCCAGTAGTTTAGATAGGACAATCCATTGGCCTTTATATAAAACAGCAAGCGAAACTTCATTCTCTTTGGAATTTATTTGTAACTTCTTAATTTTCAATTTAATCTCTCCCTATATATTAATTTTGTTAAAAAAATTCATGAAGACTAATATCATTTGAACATGTTCAAATGAAGCTAATTTAATACCCGAAATGAAGCCTGTGATGACAGCCATATCGGGTTAGTATTATCTATTGTTATTAGTTTTCTGCTATTAACAATGCAAACTCTTTTATTTTATTTTTTAATTGCAATATATGTTTTTTTGTTTGATGGATTTCAGTTTTTGGAACATTATAAGTTTGTAAGCTAAAGTCTAAAATCATATCAATTCTTTTTTCAAGAGAAATTTGCCTAGTTAAATACTTATTAGCAATAAAACTGCGCATAGCGCCTTTGATTGCCAAAGTTCTTATGTAATAATCCTCAAACTCAAAATCAGGATTATAATTTTTAAAAAGAATTTGTGACCTTTTAGCAGCAGCATCTACAAGCCCATCAAAAATACTTTTTAAACTATAAGCTTCATAATAGATTTCACAGATGCATTCGTCTTCTTCTACTGCTGTAAGTTCAATAGCACAGGATAGTCCATATCGGAGAACCGGGTCAAAATCTTCTCCTAAATAATTGCAAATGACTTCATCACTCTTCTTAAAGGTTTCAAGAATAAGACTTTTAAAGATTTCTTCTTTATTTTTGTATAGGTAATATATACTGCCAATTAACACACCAGATCTTTTAACAATTTGACGAATTGTGGTCTTTTTGTATCCTTGCAGTATAAAAAGCTCTTTTGCGCTCTGAAGTATTTTGCTCCTGGTGTCTTCCATCATAGTCACCTCAAAAATAATCTTTCTTTAACATGTTCAACAACTAAATAATACTACCTTGGATATAAAGTGTCAATAATTATTATTTCCATGGTTGACCCATAACTTTTGGTTAAATTTATTATGCAGGTACTATCTTTCGGAAATATGTGAGAGATGTTGTTATTAACTTGTCTCTCACTTATAATGATGTAGAATAATTAAAAAGAGGTTTATTTTAGGGGGGATTGTTTATGCATGAATTAACACAATTAATTAAAGATGACATGAAGCCTGCATTAGGAGTGACAGAACCAGGTGCAATTGCCTTTGCAGTAGCAAAAGCAAAAAGTTATACAAAAGGCAATGTGATAAAAATAAATGTGGCAATGAACAGTGGCATGTATAAGAATGCCTTTACCTGCGGAATACCAAACAGCAGTGAGGTTGGCAATGTCTTTGCTGCAGCGTTAGGTTATGTAGCAGGAGATGCAAAAAAAGGCCTTGAAGCATTGGAAAATGTAACAGAGAAGGACAATATAGAAGCCCGTAAACTTGTAAAATCTGGTGCTGTCACAGTTAAGCTCAGTGGAATTACAAGTAAAATATTTATAGAAGCTGCAGTTATTACTGAAAGTGATACAGCCGTTGTTACCATAGAGGATTCTCATACAAATATCACAAAGATTACTGTAAATGGAAAAATAGAAATGGAACAAAAAGGTGAAAAAGAAGATGACGGTGATGAGTTGTCAAAAGAGGTATTTGATATACATAAATATACTCTTCAGCAGTTATACGATTATATTACAACTGTTGATGTTAAAGAAATAAGTTTTATAAAAGAAGCTTATAAAGTTAATCTTAAATTATATGGTGAAGGATTAAAGAACCCTAGAACAACATTTGCTAGACATCTTTTGAAAAACAATGGAGGAGAGGAAATCTCTAAAAATGAACAGTCTACTGCATCTTTACTTTGCAATGCAGCAATTGAAGCTCGTGTAATTGGTTTGGATAAGCCGGCAATGAGCATTACAGGTTCTGGTGCCCATGGAATTATAACTACCATGCCTTTATATGCAGCTTATAAAGTAAATGGTTATACAAAAGAACAACTACTTCGTGCTACTGCACTCAGCTATTTAGTTTGCATGTATATTAAAGAGTATTCTGGAAAGCTTTCGGCCTTTTGTGGCTGCGCAATAGCAGCAGGTTCTGGAATGGCTTGTGCATTGGTATATTTACGAGGTGGAACTATAGCTATTATGGCCCATGTGCTGAACAATATGGCTAGTAGTATTACCGGTATGATATGCGATGGTGGAAATCAGGGATGTACTATGAAAGGAATTGTTGCTGTAGATGCTGCCTATAAAGCTGTAGATTTTGCAATGAACGGCACATATATTGATGATGTACACGGTATTAATGGTAAAACTCCTGAAGAAACAATGAAGAATATGGGCTGTATTGCATCTCTAGGGATGATCGGTACCGAAAAAACTATTGTGGAGATTCTTGAAAACAAAAGAAAGATTAATTCAAAGAATATCAAGTGATTCTTAGGTTCGGGTGGAGTTTGCTTATAAGGAATACCTTTCTCCATCTGAACCTTAGAAGAACTTATCCAGGCGCGTAGCAGTGCTTATCCTCCACTTTGAAGAAGGCAGAGGTTAGCAATGGTAGTGATCGGATAGATGATGTTATATAACAAGATAAGGTGTTGAACAGGCTATCACTGAAGGTCTATATAAGAATGGGAAAACTGTA
Source organism: Clostridium coskatii (assembly GCF_001675205.1). Lineage (NCBI taxonomy): Bacteria > Bacillati > Bacillota > Clostridia > Eubacteriales > Clostridiaceae > Clostridium > Clostridium coskatii. Next base: position 4,349 of record NZ_LROR01000013.1, read on the forward strand.
AGAAATAATAGATTGACTAAGCATACAACTCAAATATATAATATTATATATTTGAGTTGTATGTAAATTGTTACAATTGTATGTTGAAGAAGATGAAATAGCTTAAAAAGGTAATATATAAATTTAAAATATGAATTATTGCATTTAACGGGAGAAATTATGATAAAAAAAATAATTAATAAAATTAGAAAAAATTTTTTTGTTCAGGTTATTTCAAAAAATCCAAAATTACAAATTATATTTAATAGTGTTATAATGTTAGCTTTGACAATATTTCTAATATTTACGTTTATTTCTTATAAAACACTTAAAGATAGTTACAACAATGAAACTAATATGTACCAAAATGGATATTTAACTTCTGCTTATGCAAATAAAATCAATGAAGATATTTGGATTATACGATTATACGCACTGTATTCAGTTAATGATTATATGGATATGAAAGATAAGGTAGATGAATATGAAAAAGATGTTGAAGAAAATATTAATAAATATACCACGCTTCACGATTTAACTAATGAGGAAAAAGATTTAGTTGTTCAATTTAAAGAATCAAATAAGAAATATTCAAATAGATTAAATGAATTGCTTGGAAAGCTAAGAGAATCTAAAGCTATTACCAATGATGAAAAGAAAGAAATAATGAATTTAGGAGATAGAAGAATTGAACTAAGCAAAGAAATGTTAAATTATTCAGACCAATATATAAAAAGTTTAAGTGATAAAAATGAAACTATAAAGGAAATCACCTTACGGACAATAATTGCTATTAATTTTGCAATGATACTTTTGTTTAGCTTAATGATGTTTGTGGTTACTAAAATAAGTAAAAAGATAGATTACTATGCATTTCATAATTGTGTTACTGACCTTCCAAATAAGAATTATGTATTAAACACATTAGTTAAAGAAATTCCTAAAATAAATACCTATTCCATATTAATAAGTTTGGATATGGATAATTTTAAAGCTGTAAATGACACGTTAGGGCATATTTCAGGTGATGAATTTTTAAAACAGGCAGGAAGAAGATTTAAGAAGGTAATGCATATTCAAGACTACATTTGTCATAATGGAGGCGATGAATTTTTATTTTTAATAAGGTCTGTTAAGAATAAAGATGAAGCAGAGGTAATGCTTAGGGAAATTTTAAATGTATTTAAAAAGCCTTTTAATATTTATGGAAAAAATGTTGATTATGTGACTGCAAGCCTGGGTGTGGCAGTTATTCCTAAAGACGGAAATAATTTTGAAATTCTGTACAAGCGTGCAGATGATGCTATGTATGAATCTAAAAGAATAGGCAAGCATGTATATAGCTTTTATAATGACGCTATAAATGTTGGTATATATGAAGACACAATAAAGAAAAAGGCAATAGAAGATGGGATTAAAAATGGTGAGTTTAAAGTTTTTTATCAACCTAAAATTTCAAAACATGGTGAGGTATTAGGTGCGGAAGCGCTTGTAAGATGGATTAAAGAGGATAATAAGATTATACCTCCTTCAGAATTTATTGATTTTGCAGAAAGAGAAGGGCTTATAAAATATATAGGAAAATCAGTTATTGTTGAGGTATGTAAAAATGTATCAAATTGGATTGATAAAGGTTATAAAAATTTTAAAATAGCTGTAAATTTATCTACAGAACAGCTCATTGACAGTAAACTATGTGACAACTTACTGGAAATAATAGAAGGGTTTAAAGTGCCTTTTGAGTATATAGAATTTGAAGTTACAGAAACAACAGTAGCGAAGAATTTTGATGAAGCTGTAAATAATATAAATAAAATAAGAGCTAATGGAATCAAAATAAGTCTTGATGATTTTGGAACTGGATACTCATCATTGAATTATTTAAAAAATATGCCTATAGATGTTATTAAAATTGATAAGTCCTTTGTTGATGATATAACATCAAATGAAGCAAGTGTGGTAATGGTTAATACAATTATCTCATTATCTCATTACTTTGGATATGAAGTTGTAGCAGAAGGAGTAGAAGAAATAGAACAAATAGAAAATTTAAAAAGCTTAGGATGTGATATATTCCAAGGATATTATTATGGAAAACCAATGGAAGATACAAATTTTGAAAATGGATTCTTAAAGCTCCGCAATATAAATTGACTATCATTTTTGTAATAAAAGACCTATGCTTTAACAAGAGTTTTAGCATAGGTTTTACAATTATTTTAATAAAAATAATTTAGAGACATGTTTAAAAATACTATTATGTGCTAGAATGTTTAACAGGGATAAATTATTTCTTTTCAGATGCCTAAACAGGAGTGAATAAATTTGTTTGAATTAAATGAAGGTATAATAAAAGATAGTTTAAATTTTGAAACGTACGAAAAAGGTATTACATGTTATGAAAATGATCAAGTAGAAAACTTGAGTGTAAGTACTCAAGAAGAATTAGGGTGGAAAAAAACTACTATTGAAGGAAAAGTTAAGTCTTCTTCACAAATGACTATAAAATATAATGTAAAAATAATATATCCAAATATCAATGAAAATATAAGTTGTCATTGTGACTGCAAGGCATATTATAATTATAATGCTCCGTGCAAGCATATAGCTGCAGTGCTTATAAAATATGCTCGAGAAAAGAATAAATCAGGGATAAAGAAAAATAGTAAATTAATTCAACAATTAAAGAAAAGTCTAATATCCACTAAGACAAAGATGGAAACTAAGACTTTAAACCTGCAGTGTAAACTTCAATTTAATATTAGCCGTAGAGAAAGTGAAGCTTTTTTAGAATTAAAGGTGGGAGAAGAAAAGCTTTATGTAGTAAAGAATATGAAAAGCTTTTTAGAGGCAGTTATAGAACATAATGAGCTGGAGTTTGGTAAAAGCTTTACATATAACGCATATTTACACAGTTTTAAGGATGAAGACAAATTTATTTTGAGTATGCTTAAAGATTTATATGAAATAGATAGAGCTACAGAGGACATGGTAATGTATGGTTATCATTATAGCAAAACAGCAAAATTTTTAAGCGGAAAAAAGGCAAGGCTTACGGAAAGTAACTTAAAAAAATTTCTTAATAATATAGGAGAAACAGCTATAGATTTAGTCATAAATGATGATAATTACAGTGAAGTTAAAGTAGTAAGAGAAAATTTTCCTTTAGAATTTAAATTAGACAGTAGGGGGAATAATATAATTTTATCTCAAATCTCAAAGCTGCCTAAAGCTTTAGTTAAAAGTGGAAATTATTTTTATTATAATAACAAGATATATATACCTACAAATGAGCAGGTAAGGTTATATAAAGCTCTTTACAATACTTTTATTGAACAAAAAAACTCTGAAATTACTTTTCGGCAAAGTGAAAGTGAAGAAATAGCTTCTTATATAATTCCAGCTTTAAAAAAGATAGGCACAAAGGTAACAGTGAATAACAGTATTAAAGAGAAATTTTATGAAGAACCTTTAAAGCCTTGTCTTTATTTTGATAAGGATAAAGATGCTGTAGTTTGTGATGTAATATTTAAATATGGAGATATAGATATAAATCCCTTAAAGGATAATGAGGAAAGGAAAGATGATGAGAAGGTACTGGTTAGAGATATTGAGGAAGAAGCAGCTATAGTAGATACCTTGACTGCTTTTCAATTTGAAAAGGGAAAATTTAATTTTATTTTAGAGGATGAAGATAAAATTTTAGATTTTGTGGGAGAAGGCCTAGAAAAACTTCAGGAATCTGCAGAAATTTACTATTCAGATGCTTTTAAAGATATAAGAATTTATACAGCTAAAAGCTATAAATCTAACATAAGATTAAATGATGAAGATCTTTTAGAATTTACTTTTAATATTGATGGTGTAAATAGAGAAGAGTTAAAGCACATATTTGATGCATTAAAACAAAAGAAGAAATATTACAGACTTAAAAATGGAGGCTTTATTCCTCTGAAGGCTGGAGAACTTCAAAATATTTCGGACATGATAGATTACTTAAACATAAAGACTTCAGATCTGGAAAAGGATAAAATAGTTCTTTCCAAATATAATTCTATTTATATAGATACAAGTCTTAAGGAAAATAATATAACTTTTGTACAAAGAAATAAGAAGTTTAGGGAACTTATAAATAATATAAAGGATATTGGTGACATTGATTATACAATTCCAGAAAAGCTGGATAATATTATGAGAGGTTATCAAAAGTTTGGATTTAAGTGGTTTAAAACTCTTTCAAGCTGCGGCTTTGGAGGCATTTTAGCAGATGAAATGGGGCTTGGAAAAACTCTTCAGGCGATAGCTTTTATAAAATCAGAGGTAGATGAAAATGAGGAAAAGCAGCCTTCTTTGGTGGTGTGTCCTACATCTTTAGTGTACAACTGGGAAAGTGAAATAAATAAATTTCAATCGGATTTAAAATGTTTAGTTGTATCAGGCAGCAGGGATGCAAGAGAAAGTCAGTTAAAAGAGATGAATGAGGCGGACATAGTTATAACTTCCTATGCACTTATTAAAAGAGATATAGAAGAATATAAAACTATAAAATTTAGACACTGCTTTTTAGATGAAGCTCAAAATATAAAAAACCCTAATTCTTTAAATGCCCAAAGTGTAAAATCCATTAAAGCTAGAAGTTATTTTGCACTAACAGGAACCCCTATTGAAAATTCTATTACAGAATTATGGTCAATTTTTGATTTTATTATGCCAGGATATTTATTGAGTCATGGAAAGTTTAGCCAAAAGTATGAAGTACCTATTATAAAAAATGGTGATAAAAAAGCTTTAGAGGAATTAAATAAACATATTAGACCTTTTATTCTTAGAAGGCTTAAGAAGGATGTCATAAAAGAACTTCCACCTAAAATTGAACATAATATGGTGATAGATATGACAGAGGATCAAAAGAAAGTATATGCAGCTTACCTTGGGCAAGCTAAAGAGGAATTGAATAATGAAATAAGAGATAAAGGCATTAATAAAAGTAAAATAAAGATACTTTCTATAATCACAAGACTTAGACAAATATGCTGTGATCCCTCTACTTTTATAGAAAACTATGAAAGTGATAATGGAAAAATGGAAGCTCTTATGGATATAGTACAGAATAATGTAGATGATGGACATAAAATATTGTTATTTTCTCAATTTACTTCTGTACTTAAAAATATTGGAAGTATGTTCAAAAATGAAAATATAAAGTATATGTATCTTGATGGCAGCGTAAAAGCAGAAAAAAGGGGAGAAATGGTTAGGGAGTTTAATGAAGGTAAAATCCCTATATTTTTAATATCTCTTAAAGCTGGTGGAACAGGACTAAATTTAACTTCTGCAGATATAGTGATTCATTATGACCCCTGGTGGAATCCAGCAGTAGAAAATCAAGCTTCAGACAGAGCTCATAGAATTGGACAGAAGAAAACTGTAGAGGTTATTAGACTTATTGCTAAGGGAACTATAGAAGAGAAAATACACAAAATACAGGAGAAAAAGAAAGAAATAATAAACAACGTTATAGAAGAAAATACTGGAGAAGAAATTTTACTTTCAAATATGGAAGAAAAGGATATTGAGGAACTTTTCAGTTAAATAAAGATATACCATCCTTTGTTTTAATTTTGTTTGTTTGGTTACTTACAATAATAAAACATTTTCATGGGGCTTTTTATACCTTGAATTTTTCCATTTAACTTATAGAACTCATGTTAACTAATAAAAATTCTGGTGTCTAACTAAGTGGCATCAGAATTTTTTAAATTAAATTAAGCTATTGGCATGTAATCATAGCAAGCTCATGTAGGATTTTACAGGAACCCCTAGAGGTTGTTAATAAAGGACTATTTGCTAAAGGTTTTCTTTACTATATATACTATTTTATGTAGTTATCAGTATTTATCCATTTTGTTGAAATTTCTTTTCCATCTTCATAAGTGACTAAGTAGACTTTTGCGATTGTAGCTTTGCCATTACTTGCTTTATCAACCTTGTTTATAAGATTATAAATTTTATTATTTAACTTTGAATTGGAATAGATATTAATCACCAAATTTTTATTTTTAGTTAAACATTCTATATAAATTGGGAAATCAAGTGTATTCTTAAATTTATAATCTATGTGCCCATAATCTACAGTTGCATCCATTCCAAGACCAACGTAAGTAACAGGTATGTTATGGTGTTCCCTTTCTGTAGGTACTATACCACATCTTACTACAGCATTGTGCAAAGTTGTTGATACTTGACATACACCACCACCTAAACCTGGCTGAAGTTTATTACCTACAATTATTTTTGAAGATTTATATCCATTTTCTTCAGTTCTTTTTCCAACAATTTTATTGAAACTAAATATTTCACCTGGCATTATAGTAGTACCATTTAAGGTTTTAGCAGCAACTTCAATATTATTTGATCTGTTGTCATCAGAAGATGAAAAATTAGTTGAAAAGCTTGATATTTTTGTATTAATATTTACTAAACTTGATTTTTTTATTTTAGGTGATACTTTTCTTATTGTACCAGAAGTGTATACATCATTCATATTTTTATTGCTAATTTTTTTGTCAATATCATTAAAAAGTTTATCTCTATCAACTTCTTGTCCATCTTTTTCTAAATCAATTTTAAATTTATCATCTTCATCTTTAGTTATACTGGCGTTTACTGGTGCCCTATTAAGTTCATTTTCAATTTTTGATATAGTGTTATTTATTTCTTTTTTATTGTAGCTGTATTTTAAATTAAATTGTTTTCCGTTTTTACTTTTTATATTTTTATATTTATTATGAATATTTCCACATTTTCCATATTTAAAAGCATCTTGTACAACATCATCTAAATTATACTTGATATTGAGTTTTGAATAATTTATTGTATAAACCTTATCTTGTACTTTAATTATTATATTCTTTTTAAATATTTGATTTACATATTTACGTTTTAAAGTATCTATAGCTTCATCTTTAGTCTTACCACCTAAATTTATACCTTCGACTTTAACTCCTGGATATATGAGATTATCATATCTTGTAACTAAAAAATGTATCCATAATGAATGTATTATATAGGTTAATATAGAAAGTATAATTAATGATCTTGTCATCTTCTTTTTATTTATTTTTAACTTTCGTTTTAATTTTCGTTTTTTTGGTATAATTTGATTTCTGTCTATGGGTTGTATCATTTAGTAAAATACCTCCTACTGAAGAGAATTCTTACAAGCTCAATTCTTTATTTATTGTTTTGTAATTATTACATACAAAGTTTGCTCAATTATTAAAAGTGATTTTTATAATTCAAGTTTATTTTGCTTCACCACCTACTAATTACTATTTTTTTGCATAAAAAAACAGCCACATATAACATATATAGCTGGCCGGTTGCACTATTAACTCCAAATTTCCAAAGTGCCCAATTAGAAGAAATTTTTCATAGTTTCCCATATTTTCTACGGTATATATATTCTTGATTTTTCTTACATAACACTACATTAAAGATAGTACCATATTTATGTCTTAAAGTAAATAATTACTTACTAATTTGTAATATAAAAATAAAAAATTTTAAGATTTTTGTAAAATTATAGCATAAAAATTAATTTATGTCGATTAAGTAAAATATTTTTAGGCAAAAAAAGAAAATATGGCAAGCAGATTGATAAATCTAAACATATAAAAGTCTTTTGACAACTAAATAGTGCAATGTTAACATTATAGATAAGCTAAACTATTATGTTAAATTATGGATAAAAATAGAGGGCTTATACTGAGTTCAATTCAAAACAGATTAAAAATAAGGAGTTTTATATGATACTATAATATAGCTAAAGATGTATATGAAAAAGTTGATAAAATTTACGAAGGTGTCAATAATTATTTAAATTAAGAGAGAAAAATGAAAAAGGTTTTAATATGGATGGTAATAATGAATAGTAGGGGTGGTTGTATTGTTTTCAGATAAGTTAAAAAGATATAGAAGAGATTTAGGACTTACACAAAGGGATTTAGGTAGGAAATTAGATTTATCAAAAGCAGCTATAGGCCAGCTAGAGACTGGTTTAAAGGAACCCTCTAGGATATTACTTGAAAAAATATATAAAATTAGTGGCAAAAATATGAATTGGTGGCTTGATAAAAATGAACAATTTAAATTTAACCAAACATTTAAATATACCATTTATCCAGATAATAAATACAAAGCTATTTTTCCCATATTATTTTCAGCTATTTTTTCGATAGTGCTAATATTTGCATTAACTGATAGGTCTAATACTTTAGAAGTATGTATTATATTTATTGCAGTACTCTTATGCTTAATGTGTACTGCCTACTATACTGTGTTAGCCTACTATTTATTTAAAAATAAAATTTATATTACTATAGAAGACAAATATATAGAAATAAAAAAAATTTCTACAACCAAAAGGGTGAACATAGCAAACATAACAGAAATAGAGTTTACAGTACGTGCTAGAGGCAGTTACCCAATGGTAATAATTAAGTGTGATAATAGTACAAAGTATTACTATAACGATTTATATTTTCCTCAGTCATGGTTTGCTAAGAAAGATATTAATAGTATGGTAGACAACTTGAAGAAGAGTAACGAAAATATATGGGTTATTGGACGAGGCAATATGTAAGAGTAAGGTAGGTGTTAGCAATGGTAACAATCGGATAAAAATAGTTCCTCCTGAAATAAGTATTTATTTTAATGCAGTAATTCAGGAGGATTTCAATATTTAGAGATAAAGTTACAACTTTTGCCTTTTTATATAATGGGTGTGAAGGAGATCATGAGCTTTTTTCCGCCTACATCTCCAATAAATTCTTTATATAGAGCTTGAACTTCAGGATTTTCATGAGATTTTCTGAGAGGTTTGTTTCTATCTTCTCTATATAAAGCATCCATTCGTTTCTTTACAATATCTAAATTTCCAAAGTGATACGGCTGACCTCCACCGTCAATACATCCTCCAGGACATGCCATTATTTCTATAGCGTGATATTTTGATTCACCAGATTCTATTTCCTCAAGAAGTTTTCTTGCATTACCAAGACCGTGAGCTACGCCAATGTTTATTTCTTTACCACCAATATTTATACTGGCTTCTTTAAGTCCATCAAGTCCTCTTACACCATGAAATTCTACTTCTTTTAAAGTCTCTCCAGTAATCCATTCATAAGCAGTTCTAAGAGCAGCTTCAATTACGCCGCCGGTAGTTCCAAATATTACAGAGGCACCTGTAGATTCTCCAAAAGGTTTATCAAAGTCTTCATCAGGAAGTTTATTAAAATCTATTCCTGCTTCCATTATCATATCTGCAAGCTCTCTTGTAGTAACTACAAGATCAACATTTTTATTACCTTCATATTGAAGCTCTTTTCTGCTTATTTCATATTTTTTTGCAATACATGGCATAACTGAAACTACTACAATTTTAGATGGATCAATATTTAATTTTTCTGCCATATATGTTTTTGCTAAAGTACCAAACATTATGTGTGGGGATTTACAAGTTGAAGGTATATCTAAAAGATCAGGAAATTGATGTTCTATAAATTTAACCCAGCTGGGACAGCAGCTTGTGAGTATTGGAAGTCTTCCACCATTTTGAAGTCTATCTATAAATTCATGAGCTTCTTCTAAAATAGTTACATCTGCTGCAAAATCGGTATCACATACCTTATCAAATCCCAATCTTCTAAGAGCAGATACCATTTTACCAGTTACAATAGTTCCAGGTTCCATACCGAATTTTTCACCTAAAGTAACTCTTATAGCAGGGGCAGTTTGAACTACTACATATTTATCAGGATCAGTTAGTACTTCCCATACCTTAGCTACATTACTAACTTGAGTTAATGCAGCAGTTGGACATACGGATACACATTGACCGCAAAATGTGCATTGCGTGTCAACCATAGGACGACCAAATGCAGGGGATACTACAGTTTCAAAGCCCCTATCAACTGCAGAGTAAACCTGACAGGTTTGAACTTCATTGCACATGGTTTCGCATCGTCTGCACATTATGCACTTATCCAGATTTCTATATAAAGCGCCACTGGAGGAATCCTTCTTATAATTAGACATAGCACCTTTATATCTTATTTTCCTTATACCTAATTCAGCAGCAATTAATTGAAGTTGACATTGGGTATTTTTTTCGCATACAAGACAGTCAGTAGGGTGATCTGACAGTAAAAGTTCTACCATAGTACGTCTTGCTTTTATAGCTCTGGCGCTGTTTGTTCTAACTATCATACCTTCGAAAGCTTCTGTAGAACATGAAGGTGCAAGATTTCGTCTACCTTCAATTTCAACAAGACAGACTCTGCAGGAGGAAGTTCTATTTACCATTTTTATATCGTGAAGATCAAGATAGCAGAGAGTAGGTATATTTATGTTTACTTTTTTTGCAGCGTTTAAAATTGTAGTGCCTTCTGGTACAGAAACTTTTATATCGTTTATAGTTAAATTCACCATTTTTACAAACTCCTTTCTTTAAATTGTTATTCTTTCGTAATAGCAGAAAATTTACAAGTACTACTACATGCACCACAATTTATACATTTTGATTTATCTATTACATGTGACTTTTTTATTTCTCCAGAAATAGCTCCTTTAGGGCATACCTTTGTGCAGGCTGTGCAGCCAATACATTTTTCAGAATTTATATTGTATTTTAAAAGTGCAGTGCAAACTCCAGCAGGGCAGCGTTTATCTTTTACATGGGCTACATATTCATCCCAGAAAAATTTCATTGTACTTATAATTGGATTAGGTGATGTTTGACCAAGACCGCATAGGGCTGAATCCTTTATTACATAGGATAAATCTTTTAACCCTTCAAGATGTTCCATGGTACCTTTTCCTTTAGTGATATCCTCTAAAATTTCTAAAAGTCTTTTATTCCCGATTCTGCAGGCAGTGCACTTTCCACAGGATTCATCTACACTAAATTGAAGATAAAATTTAGCTATGTTTACCATGCAATTATCTTCATCCATAACTATCATTCCACCAGAACCCATCATGGAGCCTATTTCAGTAAGGCTTTCGTAGTCAATGGCAGTATCTAAATGATCTGCAGGAATGCACCCGCCAGAAGGACCACCAGTTTGAACAGCCTTAAATTTTTTACCGCCGCGAATACCTCCGCCTAAATTATATATTATTTCACGTAAGGTTATGCCCATAGGTACCTCGACAAGGCCAACATTATTGATCTTGCCTGCTAAGGCAAAAACTTTGGTTCCTTTACTCTTTTCAGTTCCTATAGAACTAAACCACTTAGAACCTTTTAATATAATAGGGGGGATGTTTGCCAGAGTTTCTACGTTATTTATATTAGTTGGCTTTTTCCAGAGACCTATTTGGGAAGGAAAAGGGGGTTTTACTGTAGGCTCTCCACGTCCGCCTTCTATGGAATTTATGAGTGCAGTTTCCTCACCGCATATGAAAGCTCCGGCACCATATTTTAAATCTATATGGAATGAGAAATTAGTACCCAAAATATTATCACCCAATAACCCTAAATTATAAGCCTGCTTTAAAGCAATTTTTAATCTGTTAATTGCAAGAGGATATTCAGCTCTGATATAAATATAACCTTTATTTGCACCTATACAGTAACCTGCAATAGCCATAGCTTCAAGCACAGAATTTGGATCTCCTTCAAGTATGCTTCTATCCATAAAGGCACCGGGATCACCTTCATCAGCATTGCAGATCATAAACTTTGTATCAGATTTGGACTTTCTTGTCATTTCCCACTTTACGCCAGTAGGGAAGCCGCCGCCCCCTCTACCTCTTAAGCCGCTTTTTTTAATTTCATCAATTGTGCTGTCAGGTGTCATTTGTGTTAGAACTCTGCCTAAAGCTTCGTACCCATTCATTGCTATGTATTCTGTAATATCTTCAGGGTTTAAAAGGCCGCAATTTCTAAGAGCAATTCTTTCTTGATTTTTATAAAATGGAATATCCGTTTGTTTGGATATTTTTTCTTTAGTAATAGGGTCTCTATATAAAGCTTCATCAACTACTGTATTTTTGGCCATATGTTCATACACAATTAGCTTTGCTCTCTCGGTATTAACTTCAACATAAAAAACATTATCTGGTACAACTTTGACGATAGGTCCTTTCTCACAAAATCCAAAACATCCTGTAGAAATGACATCAACTGTATTTTCTAGACCTGCGTTTTTAATTTCAGTTTTAAGTATGTTGACTATATCTAAGCTTCTTGAAGCACGACATCCTGTTCCACCACATACAAGTAAAGTTCTTTTTGTATTTTTATCTGCATTATCATAAGTACGGTTTGCTATCTTAGCTTTATACTTTTCTCTTAAAGCTTTTAAATCTTCAAAGGATTTTATCTTATCCATATATTTTCCTCCACATAAATTTCTGATATTTATTTTAAGGTATATTGACTTAATATTCCTTTAACATCTTCGACCTTTACTTTTCCATGGACTGTTCCGTCAACTACAACTACTGGTGCAAGGCCGCAGGCTCCAACACATCTTAAAATATCTATAGTGAACAATCCGTCTTCTGTGGTAAATCCATCTTTTACTTTAAGCTGATTTCTAAATTCTTCTAAAATGTTTTCTGCACCCTTAACAAAACAAGCTGTACCCATGCATATGCTTATCACATGTTTACCCTTGGGCTTCATTGTAAAGTATGAATAGAAAGTAACTACACCAAATACTTTTGCTGCACTAATGTCAAGTTTATTTGCAATAAATGTTTGTAATTCTTCAGGAAGGTATCCAAATATATCCTGAGCTCTGTGAAGTACGCTTATAAGTGAACCTTCTTTTTCTTCCAAACTATCTATATAGGAAGATAATTCTTTTAGTTTTTCGTTATCTAATTTGCATACATCCATAATATTTCCTGCTGTGCCGCAGTTTTTTCACCATCTTTCATTTTATATTCTTAAGATAGTATTGGTAGTATGGGAGTTTTTTATTATATAGTCATCGGATAAAATAATAGACAATATATTGACAAATATAAAAAATATCATTAAACTGTAATAAGACAATATATTGTCTTATAGGAGGAAAAACTTTTATGGATACATATAGAGAAATATTTTTAATGGAACAAACCTATGCAACGTTATTTTCACTAGCCAATAAGCTTCAGGTAAGAGGAGATGAATACCTGGGAAATTTGACTTCAAGACAGTATATGACCATGGTTGCAATTGCCCATTTATCTGAAGGTAAGACTACCCTCAATAATATTGCAAGAAAGCTGGGTTCCACTAAGCAAAATGTAAAACAAATTGTTACTGTCATGCAGAAAAAGGGATATGTTGATATTGCACCTAATCTTGAAGATAGGCGTGCTGTCAATGTAATAATTACGGAAGCTGGAAAACAGGTATTGTATCAAGTTTCAGAAAGAGGAATATTTTTCATGGCACAGCTTTTTAAGGATTTTTCAACTGAAGAACTGGAAACTATTTGGGGAATGCTTAAAAAACTTTATCGATTTGATGGTGAAGAACAGGATGGTTTTGAAGAAGATAGTAATTTAAAGGTAGATGAAAGTCAGAAAGATGACGCAGCAAGAATATTAAAGGAGTTTGAAAATATAAGAAAAAATCAAAGAAAGGAGAGAAAAAACTATGAGAAATAAAAACAACAGGTTAATATGTACTTCTGAATATGTAAGGATTAATGGAATAGATCAGTTTCTGTATCATCTAGGAACAAGCTTTGATAATCCTGTGATGCTATTTTTGCATGGAGGGCCAGGTTCGGCAGAATCCTTATTTACAGGATTATTTCAAGATAGATGGGAAGAAATATATACTGTGGTTCATTGGGACCAAAGGGGTGCAGGGAAGACCCTAACTAAGAATCCAGATAAGCTTCCTACAATAGAGTTGATGCTTCAGGACTTATTTGAAGTTATCCAGTATCTTAAGAAAAAATATAACAAGAAAAAGATTGTTATATTTGGCCATTCTTGGGGAAGTGTTTTAGGATCAATATTTATTAGAAAGTATCCAGAAGAAGTGGAGTACTATATTGGTGCTGGGCAGGTTGTTGGTATGGTGGAAAATGAGCAGGTAGCCTATAACAAACTTAAAGAAATTATTGAGCAGGCAGGCGATAAAAAATCATTGAAGAAGCTTGAGAGTGTAGGCGAATATCCTGGCAGCAAAATTATTTTTGACAAAGAGTTTTTGGGAAAATGTAATATAGTTCATAAGCTTCTAGGTAAATACAAATTAGGTATGGAAATAGGCATTGATATATGGATAGCTGTGTTTAAAAGCCCCATTTTTAAATTCTCCGATATTACAGCATTTATGAAAATCTTTAAGGTAAATTCAAAAGTTCATAGTTTTCTTGGTGACTTCAATCTTCGTACAGAATCGAAAGAATATAAGGTGCCAGTATATTATATTTTGGGAGAAAGGGACTGGCAAGCTCCCAGTGTTGTAGCTGAAGATTATTTTAAAGATATAAAAGCGCCAAATAAAGATATATTCATAATTTCTGATGCAGGACATTTTTTGATGATGGATCAGCCTGACCTGGTTTTTGATGCATTATCAAAAATAAGTAAGAAAGAAAAAAGTATACAATATTCTAATAATTAAAATAAGTATTGACTCTCCAGTTACTGGATGCATTATTCTTTCAGGTAGAAGTTTGAAAGAGGTGTATATTACTACTACCTCAGAACTTAAGAAATATTCAAGGCTGGAGGTGTACCATGAGTACTAAGCTTAGAGAACTTATAATAAATGAAAGTATTAATGAAGAATCTGAAGATAATATGATTGTTATAAAAGGTGCAAAGCAGCATAATCTTAAAAACGTTTCTTTGAAACTGCCAAAGAATAAACTCATTGTATTTACTGGAGTCAGTGGAAGTGGTAAATCTACTTTAGTATTTGATATAATACACGCTGAAGCACAACGAAGATTTATAAAAGGTTTATCCACCTTTGCAAAAAGAAGTGTGGGAAAAATTGAAAAGCCAAAGGTTGAATATATTTCAGGCTTAACCCCATCCCTTGCCATAGAGCAAAAAAGTGTAAGCAGCAATCCGCGCTCTACCGTTGGAACCTTGACGGAAATTTCTGATTACCTGCGTCTTTTATATTCCAGAATAGGGATTAGAACCTGTGAAAATTGTAAAACGGAAATAAAAACACTGCTTTATAAAAATAGCAAAAGTGAATGTCCTAACTGTCATACCTTTATTAAACCTCTCATGTCAGCACATTTCAGTTCCAATACTCCTCAGGGAATGTGCCCTCATTGTAAGGGGCTTGGTGTCACGCAGGAAGTGGATTTAAAGCTTTTAATTGGTGATGAAAGCTTAAGTATTTTAGATGGGGCTGTTAATTGGTTTGGAAATCTTAGAGAAAATAATAAAACTACATGGCCAACAGGACCTTTAGATATTGTATTTGATCATTATAATTTAGATATTGAAACACCCTGGAGAGATTTACCTAAGAGTTTTCAAGATGTAATACTGTATGGATCAGGAGAAGAAAAGTTAGAGTATCCATCTATAATGGGAGGTAAAACTACACTTAAACCTGTTAAAGGAATTGTTACCGAGTTAACTAGACTTTATTATGAAACAGATTCCGAGGTAACAAGAAAAAAGTATGCACAATTTATGAGCTTCGATACTTGCAGTGTCTGCAAGGGTACAAAACTATCAAAAGAAGCGAATAGCGTCAGGATAGGAAAAAGAACAATATCGGAGGTTTCAGATATGTCTGTGAGAGAAGCTTTAAGCTTTATCAAAGATGTATATGAACATGCTCCGAATTCTATATTCAAGATGTCAAAGGAAATAATTTTGGAGATATATAAAAGATTATCTTTTTTAAATGATGTTGGTCTCCATTATTTATCTTTAAGCAGGAGTGCACCTACCTTATCTGGAGGTGAAGGCCAAAGGGTGAGACTGGCTGCCCAGCTTAGCAGTGAGATTACAGGTATAATTTATGTTTTAGATGAGCCATCAACAGGACTGCATCCCCGTGATTTAGAAAAGCTAGTAAGTACACTTTTAAAGTTAAGAGATAAGGGGAATACAGTAATTGTTGTAGAACATGATGAAGAAATAATGAAGCATGCAGATTATATTGTGGATATAGGCCCTTATGCAGGGGTTTTAGGTGGAGAAATAATAGCACAGGGAAGCTTAGATGCTATTAAAAATAATAGTAATTCACTAACGGGAAAATATTTGATTAAAACTTTAAAAGTCAATGATACTATGTATAACAATTTAGAAAATAATAGATTCCTTATAATAAAAGGTGCAGATTTAAATAATTTAAGAAGCGTTACAGCACATTTCAGGTTAAATACATTAAATGTTGTAGCAGGAGTCAGTGGTAGTGGAAAAAGCAGCTTAATAAGCAGAACTTTAAAACCTCTTTTAGAAAATTTATTAAATAAAGCGGATAATAAAGTAGAACATTACAGCGAAATTTTAGGATATGAAAACTTAGATAAGGTCATAAATGTTTCACAAGAGCCTATAGGAAGAACTCCAAGATCTAATCCAGCTACTTATATAGGAGTGTTTGATAAAATACGAAAAGTCTTTGCAAATACAAAATATGCTAAGGAGCACCATATGAGCTTTGATTATTTCAGCTTTAACTCAGTAAAAGGAAGATGCCCCTATTGTGAAGGTCAGGGTCAGATAAAAATAGAAATGCACTTTTTACCAGATGTATGGATAGAGTGTGATGAATGTGAAGGCAGGAGATTTAAAGAAGAAGTGCTTAAAAATGAGATCAATGGAAAGAATATTGCTGACGTGCTGGACATGGATGCAAATGAGGCATCAGAATTTTTTAAAGATTACAAAGATATACATTTAATTCTTGAAGTTTTAAAAGAAGTAGGACTTGGATATATAAAGCTTGGTCAAAGTGCCACAACCTTAAGTGGAGGAGAGGCTCAAAGAGTAAAACTTGCAAAGGAACTCAGCAGAAAAGCTAAAGGAAAGACTGTATATATCTTTGACGAGCCTACAAATGGACTGCATTTTCATGATGTGTCCCAACTGCTTGTTATTTTTGATAAACTTCTTAGATCAGGGCATACTCTTATAGTTATAGAACATAATTTGGATGTTATAAAAGCAGCAGGATGGATAGTAGATATGGGGCCAGAAGGTGGAAAAGATGGAGGTAAAGTTATTGCAGAAGGCACTTTGAAAGATATTATTGAGTCAAAGAAAAGCTTTACTGGAAGAGCTATTAAGCAAATGGAAAGTATAAAAAATTTAACAAGATGTTGAATAGACATCAGATAAAGATATGACATAACGCCAACTTATTGTAATCAGTGAGTTGGCGTCTTTAATTTGCTAGAAATATTCTTAAGTATGAAAATGGAAAATAATTTCTTGAATCAGGTGTATTAAATGTTGTATTATTAAATAAATGTAACAATTAAGTTAACACGTTTACATATTTGCAATAATTAGCCAGCAAAATAAAAAGTATAGGACGCCTCAAAGACGCTTATGGATTTTGTTATCTGGAGAAAGCTTATAATTTTGTAATGGAAAAGAGATGTGATGTTTTTGAAGATAAACTATTATTTTAGTTTGCTACTATTATTGTCTACATTAGTGCTACTTTGTATAGGGTATTTTTCTTGGAAAAGAAATAAGCCATATGTTTGGATGTTTTTACTTCCAGTTTCAATTTATGAATTTGGATATGCATTTGAAATATTATGTACAAGTATTGAAAAAGTAAAGTTTTGGATTAAATTTGAATATTTAGGATTGCCTTTTTTAGGAGTTCTTTGGTTAATTGGTGTACTTAATTTTACTGGGTACAGGGAGAAAATTAAGAAGAGTACTTTAATATTACTATATATTATACCTATTATTGTGTTAATAATGAATTATACAAATGATTTCCATCATTTGTTTTACAAAAAATTATATATGGATACTCATGGTCCTTTTCCTATTGTAGGAATAGTAGAAGGACCCTGGTATTGGGTAAATATTGCATATACATATGCTCTAATGCTTATAGGTTTATTAATTTTTATAATAGCTTATTTTAAAGCGGTAACAATTGTAAAAAAACAGATATTATTTTTAATAGTGGCCTGGATAATTCCCTGGATTTCAGATGTTATCTATATGTTGAAATTACTGCCATTTGATGTGGATCTATGTCCACTTGTACTATCTATTTCAGGGGTAATGTGCAGCTTTGCTATATTAAAATTTAAATTTTTAAAACTTACACCAATAGCAATGGAGAAAGTTTTTTCCAATATGTCAGAAGGCGTTATAATATTAGATTATGAAAATAATATAGTTAATCTTAATAAAGCATCAAAGAATATTATTCCAGAACTGAAGGACATAGAAGCAGGGGACAAAAAAATTGATGAAGTATTGAAGAAATATGAAACAATACTAAAGGTTTTAAATAGTGACTTTTATAATGAAAGTTTAATAAGTATAAAAGATAAAGAGCAATTAAAATATTATAAATTAAATATTAGTAATGCATATGAAAAAGATAGTGAAATAATTGGAAAAATATTAATTTTTACTGATATTACTGAAATTGAGCTGCAGAGGGAAAAATTATCTGAGCTTAATACTTTTAAGGATAGACTATTCACTATAGTTTCACATGATATTAAATCTCCAATAGGTGTTTTATTAAGCTTGTTAGAACTTTTAGAAGATGAGGAGGATATTTACAAAGAAGAAAATAAAGAAATATTATATCAGATTAAAGAGAATACCAGAAGTACTTATGAAATGGTTGAAAATCTGCTTCAATGGTTTAGAAGTCAAATAGATGGGGTAATTTGCAATAATCTTTCATGGAAACTTTTAGATATAGCCATGAATTCTCTAGAATCTTTAAAACAAAAGGCTGAATTGAAGAAAATAAGTATATCTTATGAAATTCCACAGGATATTCTTGTTTATACAGATAGAGAGATGCTTGAAATTGTATTAAGAAATCTTTTTTTAAATGCAATAAAGTTTACCAATACTGGCGGAACTATAAAGATACTGGCACAGGAATTTGAAGGAATAGTTACCATAGCTGTCAGTGATAATGGTATAGGAATAGAAGAGGAGAAAATAGAAAACTTATTTAACAATTCTGGTTGTTGTCATACTACTTTTGGAACTTCAGGAGAAAGAGGTACAGGCGTTGGTTTAATGATTTGTAAGGAATTTATTGAAAAAAATAACGGTAGAATATGGGTACAAAGTACTGTAGGTAAAGGAAGTACATTTTATTTTACAATTTTATCAGGTAAAAGTTACCTAAATACTTAAACAGATTGGCAGGTGCATAAATTTATGAAAGTTATTCTTGTTGATGATGATAAAGCCATGATTCTTATCCTTAAAAGAATTTTAAACAAAATTGAAGGCGTTGAGATAGTAAATACATTTGATAGTTCAAGGGATGTGTTGGAATTTATAAAAAATTGTAATATAGATATGATATTTTTGGATATAAATATTCCAGGAGAAAATGGGGTAGGTCTGGCCAGAAAGATATTGGAGACAAGTCCTTCCACGGATATTGTGTTTATTACATCATATAGAGAATACGCGGTGGAAGCTTTTGATATATGTGCTTTTGATTATATTGTAAAACCTATTTTAGCAGAACGGCTGCAGCGTACTATACGGAGAGCCTTTGAAAAAAGAGAATTATTAACTGAAAAAGCTTCGGTAAAAGAAAAAAATATTTCAGTTTATCTTTTTGGAGGTATAGATGTAAATAGCAAAAGTTTAGGTACTGTAAAATGGCTCTCTTCTAAGAGCAGGGAACTCTTTGTATATCTTCTTGTAAAAGAAGGGTGGAATATATCAAAGAACATAATCATAGAAGATATATTTCAGGGCATGCCCTTAAAAAATGCCGAAAACTATCTAAAAACTGCTGTGTATCAACTTAGAAAAGCTCTTCAGCCCCATGATTCAAATTCACTGCTTATATCAAGTAATGGGACGTATAAGCTGGAATGCAGTGATTTTTATGTGGATTTTATGTATTTTAGAGAAAAAATTAAGAAATTTAATAAAATAGATTCATCAAACCTTCAAGAGGCTTTAGCTGTAGAGAAAATTTATGTTGGGGATTTACTAGGAGATATGGTATATTATTGGAGTATCGCAGAAAGAGAAAAATATCTAAATCATTATTTTAATTTATTAGAAAAACTAGGAAAGTATTATTTTAATAATGGTGATATGGTACAAGCTTCTTATATTTTAAAAAAATTGATTAAAATCAATCCACTTAGAGAGGAGCCTAATTGTATTCTTATGAATATATTTGCAGTGCAAAAGGATAAAAAATCATTAATGAAACATTATGAAAGCTATGTAAGAATGCTAAAAAGGGAACTTGATATATGTCCAGAAGCAGCTATGACAGATTTGTATGGAAAGCTTATAAATAGCTTTAATAATTAGGTTTAGTAAATATAAATGAGGCATTAGATTGATTCTGATACCTCGTTTTTCTTTTACTTTTCTTTTACTTCCATGTTGTAGAATAAATTATAATGGAGTATTTGCTAAAATCGGAAAGAGCAATAAAAATTTAAGTTAGTAAAATATAGTAAAAATTAGCTTTGACGGCTTTCTGTGGAAACTCTATTCATGTAAAGGGGGATGATAAAATAATTATATTTTTAAGTAATAATGTAATACAAAATAAGACCTAAAGGTTTAGAAGAAAGGAGAGATATTAATTAATGGAAGTTCAAATCAAGAAAGTATTTTTTATTTCCTTGTTATGTTTGTTTACAGTAAGCATACTTTCAGTATTTACTTCAGCTAGTGTACATGCAGCAGAAGAGACTGTATCAGGAGGTACACCAACAGTGACATCAGTAAGTCCAAGTATAGGTACAGCATTAGGAGGAACAAGTGTAACTATTAAAGGAACAGGATTTACTGGAACAAAAGTGGTGAATTTTGGAACTACTGAGGTAAAAAGTTTTTCAGTTGTAAGTGATACAGAAATTGTAGTAACAGCACCTATAGCATTTTTTCAAGATAGAAGAAGTACAGTAGATATAACAGTAGGGTATTATGATTCTAAACCAGCGACAAGTAGTAATGACCAATTTACTTATGTTCCAGCACCATCATTTACGTCAATTAGTCCCAATAAAGGTGCAGGGTCAGGAGGCACTAGCGTAACTATTATAGGAACATTTTTTAATGGGGCAACAGCTGTGAATTTTGGGGATATTCCGGCAACAAGTTTTTCGGTTGTAAGTGATACAGAAATTACAGCAATAGTACCAGCAGCACCAGTATATGAACCTCAAGCTGGATATGGAATAGATGTACGAGTAACTACCCCTTATGGTACCAGTCCTATGAATTTTTGGGATGTATTTAATTATGATCCAGCACCACAACCAGTAGTGGTTGGAGTATCTCCATATAATATAGATATAGTACAAGGTACCACAAAACAATTTTCAGCAACAATAGTATCTGGGGCAGAAAACCCTCAAACATATCAATGGAGTGTTTCAGGTGATAGAGGAGGCCCTGCAACTTCAAAATTATCAATAGATCAGAATGGATTATTAAGCGTAGCAGCAGATACGCCACTAGGATGGTATCAAGTTTCGGCTTTGCCAATTGGCTTATCGGGAGGTGGAGGTGCAAGATTTAGAGTAGTATCACCATCAGGAACATCACCAGTAAATAAAATTTCAATAACTCCAGATAGTGCCAACGTAACAAAAGGTGGAACTGTGCAATTAAAAGCAGCAGTAGATGTGACAGGAGGAGCAGATCAAACAGTAACTTGGGGAAGTGAAGATTACACTGGAATGGTAACAGTAGATCAAAATGGTAAAGTAACAGTATCTTCAAGTACACCTCCAGGAGATTATATAATTTATGCAAAGGCAGCAGCTGATAATAGCAAAACAGCATTTACAAAAATTACAGTACCACCATCATCAGGAACAGCAGCAGTAACCTTGGTAAGTCCTACTAATGTTAATGTACCACAAGGTGGATCATTACAATTGGTAGCAGTAGATGGTACAGGGGCATCAAAAACAGTACAGTGGCGTTCTGAGGATGAAAATAGAAAAGTAAATGTAGATCCAATAGTAGATGAAAATGGACAACCAAAGGCATCTCCAACAATAAAAATAACTGTGGATCCAACTGCAGAATTAGGTGATTACGTAATTTTAGCATATTCATCTGCAGACAATACTATAGGAGTTTCAAGGATTACAGTAACAGCATCAGGGGCAAGTACAGTAACAGTAGCCGAAGGTTCAGTAAGTGAAGCGACAGCAGGAGACAGCAAGATAACAGGCTTAACTATAGGAAGCAAATACAAAGTAACAGTAGACGGAGCAGTAAAGTATGTGAAAGCAGATGGAACATTATCAGATAATGAAACAGATGCAGCAGCATTGACAGGAACAGAAATAACAGGCTTGACAAATGGAAAGAGCTATAAAGTAGAAGCGTATGTACCAAGTCAAGCAAATGCATCTGTAGAAATGGATACCATAGTATCTTCTGGACTGAGTAATCCATTGGGAGTAGCAGTGGACAGCACTGGAAATGTGTATATTGCTGATACAGATAACCAGTCGATAAAGAAATTGGATACGTCAGGACATATTACAACCTTAGTCTCTTCTGAATTGAATTATCCATCTGAAGTAGCAGTGGACAGCATTGGAAATGTGTACATTGCTGATACAAATAACAATGCAATAAAGAAATTGGATACATCAGGACATATGACAACCTTAGTCTCTTCTGGATTGAATCGTCCAAATGGAGTAGCAGTGGACAGCGCTGGAAATGTGTATATTGCTGATACATTTAACAGAGCAATAAAGAAATTGGATACATCAGGACATATGACAACCTTAGTCTCTTCACCTCCTGGATTGATGTTTCCATTGATGACTCCATGTGGAGTAGCAGTGGACAGCATTGGGAATGTGTATATTGTTGATAGAGATATGATGGCAGTAGATAAATTGGATACATCAGGACATATGACAACCTTAGTTTCTTCTGGATTGTGGGTTCCGCAGGAAGTAGCAGTAGACAGCACTGGGAATTTGTATATTACTGATTCGCAGCTAAGAATAATAATGAAAGTGGATACATCAGGAAATACGACAACCTTAGCATCTTCAGTATCTTCTGGATTGAATGCACCATATGGAGTAGCAGTGGACAGCACTGGAAATTTGTATATTACTGATAACAATACAGTAAAGAAATCTGTGCTGACGCAAAATTCCACAATCAATCCGACAATAAGGAGTTTTGATAAGAATACTGCAAAGCAGACAGATGTAAGTACTACATTAAGTTTAAATGGAAATACTCTTACAAGTATTACAAATGGAGCAACTGCATTAGTAAAGGATGTTGATTATACAACAAGTGGAAGTGCAATAAATATAAGTAAGGATTACCTGGCAAAACAAGGTACAGGAACAACAACTTTAACCTTTAACTTTAGTGCAGGAAATCCACAAAACTTGGCAATTACAGTAACAGATACAACACCAGTAATAAATGTAACAGTAGCAGAAGGTTCAGTAAGTGGAGCAACAGCAGGAGATAGTAAGATAACAGGCTTAACTATAGGAAACAAGTACAAAGTAACAGTAGACGGAGCAGTAAAATATGTAAAAGCAGACGGAACATTATCAGACAATGAATCAGATGCAGCAGCATTGACAGGAACAGAAATAACAGGCTTGACAAATGGAAAGAGCTATAAAGTAGAAGCATATGTACCAAGTCAAGCAAGCACAGTAACAGTAGCAGATGGTTCAGTAAGTGGAGCAACAGCAGGAGACAGCAAAGTAACAGGCATAGCTGCAGGAAATAAATACAAGGTAACAGTAGACGGAGTAGTAAAATATGTAAAAGCAGATGGAACATTATCAGACAATGAATCAGATGCAGCAGCATTGACAGGAACAGAAATAACAGGCTTGACAAATGGAAAGAGCTATAAAGTAGAAGCATATGTACCAAGTCAAGCAAGCACAGTAACAGTAGCAGATGGTTCAGTAAGTGGAGCAGTAGCAGGAGACAGCAAAGTAACAGGCTTAACTATAGGAAGCAAATATAAGGTAACAGTAGATGGAGCAGTAAAATATGTAAAAGCAGATGGAACATTATCAGATAATGAATCAGATGCAGCAGCATTGATAGGAACAGAAATAACAGGTTTGACAAATGGAAAGACATACAAAGTAGAAGCATACACACCTCCATCTGGAAACTCATTTTCAATACAGGTTACAGGAAAACCAGTAGAAACAGTAAATGAGTTAGATGTAACACCAAATATGACAGGTGGATATCACTTTAAACTTCCAAATGAAACAAGGGATGCTCTATTAAGTGATGTTAATTCAGTAAATACAGATAAAGTTGATGTAACTATAAGCAAAGGAAGCAAAAGTATAAGTGGAGAATTTCCAAAGACTAATATAACCGATGAAAATTTGATAGCTGGTGTAGTACTTCCAGTTACTGTATCAAGTCCTATTATTGTAGCTGGAAACACTATTACTTCAGGAAACTATAATGTAAGCATAAAAATGATTCCGGGAAGTACAGAAAGTGATTTCGATATAGCTTTTATATCAAAGCCAGATTCTCATAGCGGCGGAAGTTCTGGTAGTTCATCAGGAGGTACTTCGGATCAAACTACTGTTACAGGTAATGTAGTGGAAGGAAATTCACAAAGTCAAGTTTCAAATATAACAGCTAGTGTAACTACTGACAGCAGTGGTAACAAAACAGTTTCAATGAAGGCTTCAGAGATAGCAGCATTAAAAGCACCAGATGGAACTGTAAGTGGTTTAACAGATGTTTCAAAATTAAGTATTACCACAGATAAAGGAACACCGGTTACAATTGGAACTGACGGAACAGTTAAAATTGAAAGCTTAGCAAAAGGAACAACTAACAACTTTAATTTAACTTATGATTTAGGAAATGGACAGAAGATTGTTATAGGAACGATGGAAGTTAATGTTGGAACAGACGGAAAAGTAGGCTTACAAAGTAAGCTAATTGACCCTTATGGAATAATAACAGATGTATCTACAGGGAAACCTATAGAAGGAGCAAATGTAACACTATATTATGCAAACACAGATAGAAATAAAGCTGCAGGGAAGAAAGCAGATACAGAAGTACCACTGCCTGGCATAGATGGATTTAAACCTAATAATAACAAGAATCCACAAGTAAGCGACAGCAATGGAGCCTATGGATTCATGGTATTTCCAAATTCAGATTACTACGTAGTAGTAAATAAAGATGGGTACTATAAATATGTAAGTCCTACAATTTCTGTAGAAAAGGAAATCGTAAAATGGGATATAAGAATGAATAAAGAAGATGCTTCAAGTAAAGTAACAGGAGTACAGCGTTTGTCCGGACAAAATAGGATAGATACAGCTTTAGATATTGCAAAGGCAGCTTATCCAGGGAAAATTTCAAATGTAGTAATTGCTTCAGCACAAGATTATCCAGACGCTTTGTCAGGAAGTGTACTATCATACAAATTAAATGCCCCAATGCTGCTTGTAGGAAGTACAGATGAAGATCAGCAAAAAGTAATATCTTATATTAAATCCTGCATGGATAATACAGGTTCGGTTTATATGCTTGGAGGAAACGGAGCAGTAAGCAAAGGATTTGAAGATAAAGTTACAGCTAATGGTTTTAAGAATATTACAAGACTAGGTGGAGCAGACAGATATGAAACTTCAGAAAAGATAGCAGAAAAGTTAAATGTAAATAAAGAAACTCCTGTAGTTATAGTTTCGGGAGAGGATTATGCAGATGCAGCTTCAATATCTAATATAGCAGCAGTAAACCAATATCCTATTTTATTAGTTAGAAAAAATGAAATTTCAGATACAATAAAGAAAGAAATTTCAACTATAAATCCAACTAAAGTATTTATTATAGGATTGCAGGGATCAATAGACACAGAAGTTGAGAATACTGTTGCACAGATTATACCAATAGAGAAGTCAAATATTACGAGAATAGGTGGATCAGACCGTTATGAAACTTCTCTTGAAGTAGGAAAGTATTTTAAGTTAGATGGAAATGAAGCATGTATAGCATCGGGTAATAATTTTCCGGATGCACTTGCTGGAAGCATATATGCTGGAAAGCATAATGCCCCAATCGTTTTAGTTAATACAGGATTGTCAGATAACCAAACTTCATATTTGAAAGATAGAAAATTATCTGGAGCAACCATATTTGGTGGAGAGGGTGTAGTAGATAAGAATATTGAACAACAGATATCTCAAATAATTGGTAAGTAATTAATAGACTCCCATTAACTTTAAAAAGGTTAATGGGAGTTAAAAAAATTTTGTCTAAATTTAATCAAAAATTACCAGTATATAATAAAAACAAAAAGGTTACTATAATAGCATAGGGTATATAACAGTTGAGTCAAGATTTATATGTGCTTCAATTAGAGGTATATATGAATCGGCCAACGATTGTATATAGGTTATTGTACAAATAGCTTATATATGGTCAGAGGGAAGATTCTATATTGTGGGGAAAAGCTTTAATATAGTTGATTAAAGTTGATTATATTAAGGTTCAAACTTATGATATAGGGTCGAGCTAAAATTATATGAGGTGTTGAGATGGTTATATATAGCCGAGAGGTTGTATATAGTTGTGTAGATATTTTATATAGTCGAGGAAACCATCATTATAGGTGGTGAACTGCTTTATTATGGTGGAAACATCATAATAAGGTGATATATGTTATCTATAATGGTGCAACTTAGATTATTATGTGCTCTACTATATAAGAGCTATAAGTGGATTTTAATTAATCTATTTATAGTTCTTTTTATTTAAAAAATGAAGACTGATTAAAGGCATTTTTGTTATTTTGTTACTTTGCATCTTTATTTAACTAATAGTATTATAAAAATGTAAATTATCCAAAAAATATATAACATTAACAATTATGTTTATTGATATAATATTATCTTATTTTGCAGAGGAGGATAATAATCGAAGAAAAAGTAATAGAAGAAAAAATAGTGGAAGAAGAAATAATTAAACAAGGAGATATGAAATATTATATAATAGAGACAATGATATTTGTGATAGTATCTTCAATAACTTGGCTTTTATCACGTTAGATAATTTGAGGGCAAGTTATTACAAACTTGATTATTTGTATAAATGTTTGTTGTGGAAATGTTCTATGACATCATCTAGAGTTGAAATGGAAATATGTATAGACACGAAACCTAAGGTGTGAGGCACTTTTAGTTTAAGCTTAGGTTTCATGTATGTCCAAATAAATTCATCTATTGTAAATTTACACGTTTTCAGCAATATAGTAAATTAAATTTTCTGTATCCTCCCAGCCCAGGCATGGATCTGTTATGGATTTTCCATAAATATTATCATTTACGTCTTGCTTACCTCCTACAAGATAGCTTTCAATCATAAATCCTTTAATCAATTTTTTTAGCGTAGAATTATATTTTCTACTCATTAATACTTCTCTTGCAATTCTCGGTTGTTCCTTATAAAGCTTCATTGAATTTGCATGATTTGTATCTACAATAATAGCAGGATTTAATAATCCTTGTTTTTCATATTCATTAGCAAGATAAGTCAGGTTTTCATAATGATAATTTGGAATGTTTCTGCCATAAGAGTCTACTGCTCCTCTTAAAACAGCATGTGCAAGAGGGTTTCCACTTGTTTTAATCTCCCAACCATCATAAATAAAAGAATGTCCAAGCTGTGCTGCTTTAATGGAATTTAACATTACATGAATATCTCCACTGGTGGGATTTTTCATTCCTACAGGCATGTCAATACCGCTTACAGTAAATCTATGTTGTTGATCTTCTACTGAACGAGCTCCAACTGCATGATAACTTAACATGTCTGAAAGATATTTATAATTTTCAGGATACAGCATTTCATCAGCAGCAGGCATATGAAATTCACTTAATGCTTTTATATGCATCCTTCTAATTGCTCTTATTCCTTCAACTAAATCTGGCTTTTTATGTAGATCTGGTTGATGAGCCATTCCTTTATATCCTTCACCAGTGGTTCTTGGCTTATTTGTATATATTCTAGGTATAATGATAATACAGTCCTTTACTTTTTCTTGAACTTTTGCAAGCTTTCCAATGTATTCGCAAACAGAATCTTCGTTATCTGCAGAACAGGGCCCTATTATAAGAAGAAATTTGTCATCTTCATTTTGAAAAATTTTTTTTATTTCAATATCTCTATTTTTTTTAATTTCTTTAATATGATTTGGCAGAGGCATTTCTTGTATAATTTCCTGTGCTGTAGGTATTTTTTTAATAAATTCCATACTCATATTTTTAAATCCTTTCTTTAAGATATTTATATGATTTAAGTTTCAATTTATGTAATTATATCATCTAGTTTTTTTATGTCAATATAAACTTAAAGCTAAAATGCTATATTTGCACTTTAGCTTTAAATTTAGATATTTCTAGACCATTTCACTTTTTTCTTCAAGCTTGGAATACATTTTCTCCTGCTGCTTGGTCGTAAATTGAAAGTAAATTTCTGTATTAGTAACAGATCTATGTCCGAGCCACCATTGCAGTTCTTTTATATCCATATCGGACTCTGCTAAATGAACTGCTGTAGTATGTTTTAGAGCATGAAAATGATATTTACTCTTATCATGAATATTAGAGTAAGAACAATATTTTTTCATAAGATAATCAAGA
>NZ_LROR01000014.1:0-34191 GCF_001675205.1 Clostridium coskatii
GTTTGGTGAGAGATTCAATTATAACATGAAATTAGGGGGTCATTGTTTTTTTATTTAAAAAAACTTTGTAACCCTTGATATATAAAGAATATTTTTAAAAAATAGTGTAAAAAACTTTACACTAACATAAATAAAAGGGGGACTTAGATATGAAAATAAAGGGAGCTGAAGTACTATTAAAATGTATGATGGAGCAAGGTGTAGATACTGTATTCGGATATCCGGGAGGAGCTGTTTTACCTATTTATGATGCACTATATGCTGCTAAGGGAAAGATAACTCACATATCGACTTCACATGAACAAGGGGCTGCTCATGCTGCAGATGGATATGCAAGATCTACAGGAAAGGTAGGAGTTGTAATTGCAACATCAGGGCCGGGAGCTACTAATACGGTTACAGCAATTGCTACAGCTTATATGGATTCCGTACCTATTGTAGTATTTACAGGACAGGTTGCGAGAAGTCTTCTTGGAAAGGATTCTTTTCAAGAAGTAAATATTAAAGATATTACTGCATCCATAACTAAGAAAAGTTGCATTGTAGAAAAGGTAGAGGATTTAGCTGATACTGTAAGAGAGGCATTTCAAATTGCAGTTAGTGGAAGACCAGGACCTGTAGTAGTAGATATACCTAAAGATGTACAATCAGCTGAAGTAGAATATGAGCCTTTTAGAAGTAAGCTTTCTGAAATTAAAGAAAAGAAATATTTTAATTTAAATGAGTATGGAGACAGTTTAAATAAGGCAATAGATATGATAAATAGGAGTGAGAGACCTGTAATTTATTCAGGTGGAGGAACTGTCACATCAGGAGCTCAAAATGAATTGATGGAACTTGTAGAAAAAATAGATTCACCAATTACCTGTTCACTTATGGGAATAGGAGCTTTCCCGGGAAACAATGAATATTATATGGGTATGGTTGGAATGCATGGAAGCCGTTGCTCAAATTATGCAGTAAGTAATTGTGACTTATTAATAGCTATAGGAGCTAGGTTTAGTGATAGGGTTATAAGCAAGGTAAGTGCCTTTGCTCCAAAAGCAAGAATAATACACATAGACATTGACCCTAAGGAGTTTGGTAAAAACGTGGATATAGATGTAGCAATAAAAGGAGATGTAAAAGAGGTACTTCAAAAGATTAATTGCAAGTTAGAAAAGGCCGACCACAGGGATTGGATGGAGAAAATAAAACAGTGGAAAAGTGAACAGTGTGAACCTTTTAAAGAATGTAAATTAAGTCCTAAGTTTATAATGGATACCTTGTATAATCTTACAGGAGGAGAATGCATAGTTACTACAGAAGTTGGCCAAAATCAAATTTGGACTGCACAATATTTTAAATTCTTAAAGCCAAGAACATTTGTATCTTCAGGCGGACTTGGAACTATGGGCTTCGGACTTGGAGCTTCTATAGGAGCATCTATGGGTAATCCAGGGAAAAAGGTAATAAATGTAGCAGGGGATGGGAGCTTTAAAATGAATTCTACAGAGCTTGCTACTGTTGCCAAATATAAGCTCCCTATTGTACAATTGCTTTTAAATAATCGTGCATTAGGCATGGTATATCAATGGCAGGATATGTTCTATGGAAAGAGGTTTTCAAATACAGAACTTGGACCAGATGTTGATTTCATGAAACTTGGAGAAGCGTATGGTATAAAGACTTTTAAGATAGAAGACAATAGCCAGGTAGAGAAATGCTTAAAGGAAGCTCTTGACTTAAATGAACCTGTAATTATAGAATGTGATATAGATAGGAAAGAAAAGGTATTTCCTATTGTACCTCCGGGAGCGGCTATATCGGATTTAGTAGAAGAGTAAACAGAGAAATAAAAAATGGGGACATTTGTTTGACCCCATTTCTTTTACGTTTTAAGCTTTTTTTACTACCCTACCTTGAAATAAGCTATAACAGTACATAATCATACAGGTTATATAGGAATTTACTATAGTCATAAGAAGAGCCTCAATTATTCTAGGTATCCATAAGAACATAAAGCCTTTGGCAATGAGAGCAGGAGTAAATATAAGCAATATATAAGTATTTATAGTGCATATTAAAATTCCAGATATACCAATTGCAATTATTAATTTAAAATAATTGTTATTTACAAAATCATAGGATTTTACCATACTTTTCTTAATAAATACATTTATTATAAATATAATAACGCCTATAGCACCTATTAACATAAGCCCGGTACTAAGGTATTGAGATTTTTTCCCTAAAGATGATAGTAGTTGTCCTAAAGTAGTATGATATGCAAATTTCATTATGATAAAATTAAAAAAACCTACTACTAAGAGCAATCCAAAGAAAGCAATATAACAATTCCTTACTTTATATTCTTTAGCATTTTTAATATATCTCCATATAAGTGCAGGCAAAATACCAGCTGCTATATTAGTTATAGTAAACAAAGGGATGTATCCACCCATAGGTCTTATTATATAGCCAAGTATATCGATTAATCCACCTGAAATTCCCCCATATAATGGTCCAAATAATATGCCAGGCATTATATAACATATGGCGTCAAAACTTATTCTCATAGTGAGTATGCCACCTGCAGCTATTGCTATAGAAAACGATCTCAAAACAACTGCGACGGCAACAAAAACAGCGGTAGTAACAAGAAATTTTGTGTTCATTCTACTTTTCATACTTTTTACCCCCAGTGTTATAATATTAAATTAATTTACACAGAGCAAAAAATCTACATAGAAACACCTCTTTTCTCTTTAATGTAGTCACATTAAAGAGAAAAGAGGTAAGTACAAAATCTCTTTAATGTAACAGCGGAAGCAATATCACATCGTAAGCTTTAAATTATAAAGTAAAATTATTTAAGCTTTTCGTTTAGAGACAACCTCCCATTCTCTAACACTTTACGCGTAATATTTACTCTGCTACCTTTGTCTTAATTATACAAAATAATTCCATTATTGTCCACACATTTTGTATAATTTCTAACTTTTCAAAATATTACTTTTATTCAATTAAATCCAATACATCTCTATAGACTAAAACATTTGATATACCAGCATAATATCTTATTATTCCATCGATTACTGTTATAGGTGGTTCAAATCCTTTTTTTATGGTATCCTCTACTTTTATAGATTCTTCATTTATAGGAGTGTTTTTACCTAATTCTATAAAGTGAATATCTACATTTTCCTCCATATGATTTATAGTTAGAAAATTTATTAGATTGTAGTATAAGTCTAAGGTTCTTACCTGTATTGTTTTGCTGCCATTAGTAGATTTACAGCCTTCACATTTTCCAGAACAAGCACTGTGTTTGTTATTACAGCGATCACCAGTTATTATAGCATCCTTATTTCCATATATATTAATTTTAATTTTTGAACCCATAGTTTAAATTCCTTCCTAATATACTTGATAAAAATTATAATATCATAATTTAAGATTTTTATACAATTAACTATAGTTGACAAAAGCAATATTTAAAAATATGATATAGTATATTATAGTATATCACTATGATTTCTACAGAAAAAGTACACTTTGATAGGAGAGGTAATAATGAAAACAGAAATCTATATGGATTATGCAGCCACAACTTTTGTAAAACCAGAAGTAGTAGCAGAAATGCGTCCATATTTTACCGAGTATTTTGGCAATCCATCCTCTATTTATCACATATCTAGAAAAAATAAAATGGCTATAACTGAAGCTAGAGGAAAGATAGCAGATGCCATAAATGCAAATAGAGATGAAATATTTTTTACAAATGGGGGTTCTGAATCTGACAACTGGGCTATAAAGGGAATTGCATCTGCAAATGAAGGTAAAGGAAATCATATAATAACTACAGGTATAGAACATCATGCAGTTATAAATACCTGTAAGTATTTAGAGGAGCATGGTTTTAAAGTAACTTTTCTTCCTGTAAATGAATACGGAATGGTTAATTTAAATGAAATTGAAAAAAGTATAACAGATAATACTATACTTATATCTGTTATGTTTGCAAATAATGAAATAGGTACAATAGAACCTATAGAAGAAATAGGAAGTATTTGTAGAAAAAAGGGAATATTGTTTCACACGGATGCAGTTCAAGCAGTGGGAAATGTACCGATTGATGTTAAAGCTATGAATATAGATTTATTGTCTATGGCGTCCCATAAATTTTATGGACCTAAAGGTATGGGAGCTCTTTACATAAAAAAGGGAGTTAAGATAGATAGTTTAATTCACGGTGGAGCACAGGAAAGGGGAAGAAGAGCAGGAACGGAAAATATTGCAGGAATAGTTGGAATGGGAAAAGCTATTGAAGTTGCTGTAAAAAATATGGATAGAGAAAGTAATAGATTGATTTATTTAAGAGATAAGTTAATTGAAGGACTTTTAAAAATACCTGGCACTAAACTGAATGGTGATAAAAACAATAGACTTCCAGGTAACATAAATGTAACTTTTAATTCTATAGAGGGTGAGATTTTGGCTATGGCTTTAGATGGAGCTGGAATATGCGTGTCTACTGGAAGTGCTTGTTCAGCAGGGGCAATAGAACCATCTCATGTACTTACAGCTATAGGATTATCAAGAGATGCAGCAAAGGGTTCATTGAGGCTTACTATAGGAGCAAATACTACAGAAGATGAAGTGGACTTTGTTGTAAATGAAATAGGTAATACGGTTTTAAAATTAAGAGAAAATAATAAAAAATGGCAGCAAATAAAAGATTGATTAAAAATACTTTGATTAGAATAGGTGATAAAATGAATAAGAAAGTAGTAGTAGGTATGAGCGGTGGAGTTGATAGTTCCGTTGCAGCATATCTTTTAAAAGAGCAAGGATATGAAGTTATAGGAGTTACAATGCAGGTATGGCAGGATGATAAATATTATGAAGGAATGGAAGGTGGATGCTGTTCTTTAAGTGCTGTAGATGATGCAAGACTTGTAGCGTATAACCTAGGTATTCCATATTATGTTATGAATTTTAGAAATGAGTTTAAAAAGTGTGTAATAGATTATTTTATAGATGAATATACAAAGGGAAGAACTCCAAATCCTTGTGTAGCGTGTAATAAATACATAAAATTTGATGAACTTTTAAAAAGAGCTATGGATTTAGGGGCAGATTATGTAGCTACAGGACATTATGCTACGGTGGAAAAAGTAAATGATAGATACGTACTTAAAAAGTCAAAGGACAGTAAAAAAGATCAAACCTATGCATTATACAATTTAACCCAGTTTCAATTAGAACACACTTTAATGCCCTGTGGAATTTATAAAAAGGAACAAATAAGAAAAATAGCAAAGAAGATAGGTCTAGCAGTTCACAATAAAAAGGACAGTGAGGAAATATGTTTTATTCCAGATAATGACCATGGTTCCTATATAAAAAGAGTTGCTCCCAATAAGGTGAAAGAGGGAAATTTTGTAGATAAGAATGGTAAAGTCCTTGGAAAGCACAGAGGAATTACTTACTATACAATAGGACAGAGAAAAGGACTTGGAATAGCATTTGGAATTCCAATGTATGTCATAGATATAAATCCACTTAAAAATGAAGTTGTTCTTGGTGGAGAAAAAGATATTTTTAAAAACAAATTAGTTGCAAAGGACTTAAATTTTATGCCTTTTGAAAAATTGGATAAACCTATGAGGATACAGGCAAAGATAAGATATTCAGCTAAGCCTGCTGATGCACTTATAAGTGCTATAGACGAAGACAGGGTTAAGGTTGAGTTTGATGAAAATCAAAGAGCTATTACAAAAGGACAGTCTGTAGTATTTTATGATGGAGATATCCTTGTTGGTGGAGGAGTTATAGACAGCTTACATTAGAGTTTGCAAGTTAAAAATTACTTTATTCTCCGGATATTTTTTACAACCTTCAGCCCGTTAAATATTTTGATAAGTCTAAGCAAAAAATTCTAAAAAAATCTAAGAAGTTTTGAAAACTCGTACCTCAAACAATTCAAAACTTCTTAGATTTTTTACGAATTTTTAACTAAGACTTATGTACAAAATATTTAAATGTGCTTCATTATTGTAAAAATATCTCTGCGAATAAAGTAATTTTTAAGTTTGAAACTATATAGATAAATTAAGAAATGGCAGCTAGAAGAGGATTAGATATTAAATAAGCCAAGCTTTTTTTAATATCTGAATGCCTTCTTTAATTTGTATTTCAGTCAAACCACCAAAACCAAGTAAAATCATAGGAAATTCATTTGGTACACATTGATCATAATGAATTGAAGTTGGATAGACTTTTACTTTCATTTTATGAGCAGATTGAATTAATTCACATTCTGTCATTCCGCTTTTAACTTTTAATAAAATATGGAGTCCTGATTCTGATCCAATGATTTCGACTTTTCCTTTCATATACTTGTCAATTGAAGAAAGAAGTATTTCATGTTTTTTTCTTCATACCATTTCAATAACTCTAATCTTCGAGAAATCGGCATAATCATTTCATAGGGAAATTGATGAGAAGGTGTAACATAAACCACTCTAGCAGAACTTTTCTTTAAATCGTTTATGCAAATACCATCTTTATCTATTGAGATAGGATGAATATCTATGCCCTGGTCTTTAAAAACGGTTCTTACCCTATTGTATCCAGGGTTTTCAGTTACATATGGATAATCTTTGCCTAGCAGCATACATAGCAATATAATTAAATATTGAGTACCTGCTCCAATAATAATTTGTTCTGGAGTGCATCTAACACTTCTTGATTGAAAAAGATATTTAGATATCTCTCTACGAAGAGATTCCTCTCCTTGAGGTTCACCTACTAATAAGAGACTGCTTTGCTCTGAATATAAACATTTGTTTGTCAATTTTATCCATGTGAAATAATGAAAGTGTTGATCCACAACTTGAGGAGTTTGGAAAGATGGGAAAACAATACTACGATGATTCCGATTTTGTAAGTAGAATGTCAGAAGAGTTAGCGTCTATGTCAGAGGAACTTACAGCCACAACTGGACAGGTAGGTGAAGCTGTACAAAGTATGTCTGAAACAATACAAAAGTCATCAGAAAGTGCGAAGCTAGTGGAAACAAAGATAAGTAAAACTACGAAGTCAATAACACAGCAGGTGGTTTTGACTGCAAAATGGCAATCAGAACTTACTCAAAATCTTAATGAGATAGTTAACAAATTTAAATTGTAACCTTTTAATAGTAGCTTTCTTTATCTCAATAACTCCTGATTTTTAATTAAAATCCTGCATAGTATGTTATTCTAGTTCCAAGGGCATAGAATGCTAGTCCAATTAGTGTTGTCATAATTACATATGTATATCCATGTAATTTATACTTTAACTGGAAAAGTTTAAAATCTTCGTACATAAAGGAAGAAAAGGTGGTATAGGCTCCCAAAAATCCGTCACACAAAAGAATATAGAAGTTTCTAGAAATGTGAGAGCTGCTAAGTATTCCAAGCAGCAAGGCTCCTGTTATATTTATGATAAAAGTTCCTAGGGGAAATAGGGACTTAAATTTTTTATTTACCAAGTTCCCAAGACAAAATCTAGCTAAGCTCCCAATTATACCGCCAATTCCAACTATTAAAAAGTTCATTTTTACGTCCTCCTGTTATATTATATTTCAAATGGAATTTCCTTTGTTTTTACAATCATTATCCTCTAATTCATTTAAATCAACAGAGTAGTTGAGGTTCAATTTTGAAACTAACTTTATGGAAGTAAATTCTCCAAGATAAGCAAAGGCAAGTCCTAAAATTAAAGAAATACAAATATAGCATATAGCTAAAATAAGGTGGTTTGAATTTATAAGTGATACAGTTTCTTTGCATAAGGTAGAAAAGGTAGTATAAGCCCCTGCAAATCCCGTACATATTCCTAACTTTATATTTGAAGATACAACTGAAGTATAAACAGCAGCAGTGGTTACAAAGGCTAAAATAAAGGCTCCTGTTATATTTATAAATAAAGTATTTATAGGAATTAAGCTTAAATAGGTACTTACTTTTATATTTTCCAATGCAAATCTTAAAATTGCACCTAAAAAACCACCTATTCCTATGTAAATATATTTTTTCAATTTGATACCTCCTGTGAATTTGACTACAAAAAATGCTCCTACTTTTTGATTAAAGTAGGGGCTATCAGCCATAAGCAATTAAAGGTGAGCTCCATCACCTATAAAATAGATTTCTACAATATATATTTTATTATACTACCTACAATATATTTTTTGCAAATGCAAAATATATAAAAGCGTAACAACGGTTACAGATAATTTATATAGGATAATGTATCATATTAATTGGGTAAGTTATATTTGTATCTTTTATATAGGGGGGAAAAAGTTTGAAAATACTTATAGTTTGTTCAAAAAAGAGTGGAAAGTTGCCTGAAAATGAATTTTACACAAAAACTGACAGCAGATTTGCAGGTGCAAAATTTATACCACATATAAAAAATTATAAGGAAGCTTGTACTGTATGCGGTAAGAAATGTGTTTGGTGTAGAGGAAAATATGAGTTGAATTTTAAAGAGAGTGTAAGCGAAGTAATTGAACTTCCAGATATATATGAATTATTTGAAGACAATCCATTAAAGTATCTGCCACAAAAATTTAAGAAACATGATGCAGCTGTAATTATAGGAGTACATGAAGATATAATAATTGAATTGCCAAAAATAATAGCCGAAAGTGGTGGAAAAGCTATGATAGTTCCCTGTGAAAGTGGAAGCTGGGTATCAAAATGGACCAGAGAAAAACTTATTGAGGAATGTGAAAAATATAATCTACAGTATGCTTTTCCTAAACCTTTTTGCACATTGAAATATGGAAAATTTCCTCTCATAAATGAATTTATTGATTTCTTTAAAATAGGAAAGCCCAAATTTAGACTTTATGTAAATGATGAAGATGTGATAGAAAAAGCAGAAGTTATAATATCCGCACCTTGTGGAAATGGGTACAATATTGCAAGACATCTTTTAGGAAAAAAGTTAGGAGAGGAAGCAAAGAAATCTGTGGCAAAATTTTGGCACAGTTATCCATGTCTCGGAGATATGCATGTAGATCCAGAACTTGGTGATACTCCTCTTCATATAAGTGGATATACCCACTATGCGGCTCTTGAAAATGCACAAATAATTAGAAATAGCAAAGTTTAAGTAATTACCTCTGATTTTAGAATTAAAACTAAGATCAGAGGTAATTTTATTTAAAATAATTTACCATATATATGATATAATAATACAAAATAGATATTTTTAGTATGAATATATTATTAAGATGTGGTAAATATATAGTTAGTAATTATTTTTAATGGAAAATAATATTTAATATGTATTTTTGTAGATAAAGTGAAATTGAAAAGGAGGTCAGGATATATGTTATCTTATGCTAATAAAGATACTAAAATTGATGAGGGAATTTTATTAAAAAAAGTTAATATTAATGGAAATTTATGTGCAGGGTATGGTGAGATATTTATAAATCAGATTTATCAGAATTGCAGTAATGAAAATATAGAAGGAGTGTACATTTTCCCGCTTCCAGCTGCAGCTATAATATCTGGTTTTGAAGCAGAAATAGGTGGAAGAGCTTTAAAGGCAGTAGTTGAAGAAAAAGATAAGGCACTTCAGATTTATGAAAATGCAAAATTGCGAGGAGACAGCACTTTTTCCCTAGAAGAATTCAGTCCCCACTTATTTAAAATAAGCATAGGAAAAATAATTTCCGGAGAAACTGTTAAAATAAAACTTTCCTACATAGAGGAACTAGATTATAAAGATAGTACATTTAAACTTACAATACCTGCAATTTCACAACCTAAGATAATAAGAAATAGATCTAAAATCGAAGAGCTAAAGGATAACTTGGTAAATAAATTAGGTATAAGAAAAACTAAGGAAGAGAACTTTGAATTTAAAGTAAACATAATAGTGGAATCATTGAGTAAAGTTGATTTTAGGTGTCCCTACCATAATATAAAGGTGGAGAGGGAAGGTGACACAGTAGCTAAAATAAGCTTAGAAGAAAACTATTATTTAACAGATAAAGATTTCATATTGTTTATAAGGGAAAGAGAAACCTTAGAAGCAGATGGAATGATATATGAGTATAAGGAAAATGATGAGGAAAAAGGGATAGTTTATATGAGAATGATTCCTAAACTTGACCCCTATGAAGAAGATATTACAGAACATTATGTATTTTTAATTGATATTTCAGATACGATGAAAGGTGAAAAGCTAGAACAAGCTAAAAATGCACTTCAACTTTGTATAAGAAATCTATCAAAAGGAGATACTTTTGACATGATAGCCCTGGGGAATAAGCTAATTAGTTTTTCTCAAAATGGACCGATAGAGTTTAATGCAGATTCATTGAGAGAAGCATCTAAGTGGATAGATGGTTTAAAAACGGAAAAAGATGCGGATATATTTGGAGGAATAAAATACAGCCTTGAAAATGAAGGATCTGAAAATACTATACTTCTTTTTACAGATGATTCGGTAGAGGATGAGGAAAAAATACTTTCCTATGTGAATGAAAATATTGGGGATAATAGAATATTTACTTTTGGAATAGATTCTTGTGCAAATAATTATTTTTTGAATAAGTTAGCCCATGAAAGTTATGGAAAAGCAGAATTTATAGATATAGGTCAAAGAATTGAAGATGTGATTTTAAGGCAATTTAATAGAATACAAAGTCCTCAGGTAGATGGTATAGATATAGATTGGGGAAGGTTACAAGTTAATTCTACTTATCCAAGGACTATTGAATATATGTATGATAGAGAACCTTTTTCTATATTTGCAAGTGTTACTGGGGAAGTAGAGGGACGAATAACTTTAAAAGGTTATGTAGATGGAAAAGAATATTTGAGAAGGATAGATATTGATAATTTTAGTACAGAGGAAAATGCCAGCTTACTTAGGAAGGTTTGGGCTAGAAAAAAGATGAAATCTCTAGAAATGAATATGAAAGCACAGAGGGGACAAGAGAAAGAAGAAATGAAAAGAAAGTTAATAGAACTTTCTAAAAAAAGTGGCTTCATAAGTCCTGAAACTACTTTTATATTGATGGAATTAAGAGAAGAACCAGTACTTGGCATTCAGCTTAAAAATATAATTCCAATAAAAGTAAATGAAAGCACTTTAGGTGAAAAAATAGATGAAAATTTAGAAAGTGGTTTTTTGTATAGAAGTTTTACCGGTGATAAAGAAGAGAAAGAATATGACAGTGACAATTCATATTTGGATAAAAAGTATACTAGAGAAAAACTCATACGAATAATAGCTAAAAATCAATTTGCAGACGGGGCTTTTGTGGATTATGAAGATAGTAATCTAGAGGATAAAATAGAAACCACTTCTATGGTAATGCTGGCATTTATAATTGGAAGGGAAAATATAGACATATATACAAATCAACTAAATAAAGCTGCAAATTTCATATGTGACAGTTATGATCAGGTTGATTTTAATGTGAGAGATGATATTTTAGAAATGTCTATTCTGGCACTAAATAATATAAAGAAGAAAAAAATACTAAAGGACAAATATGTTTTAAAAGTTGATCATATAATAGAGAGATTGTGTGAAAGTTTATATCCTAAAGAGGATACAAAGCACATATTAAAGAATTTAATGGATAATTCCTTTAAAAGAAATGTAGCATCTCTTTTTAAATCAAGCGAAGATGGAAAATATATAGAAGAAGAAATAACTATAGTTGAGGAGAGAAATTCCATATTTAATATGTCAAAATTGGCAGTACTTAAGGCACTAAAGAATTAAAAAGAATCATTAGGTGGTATATATTGATATAATATGCTTTTCATACATTTAAATTTAAGTTGTAGGAGATGGTGTTATTTTGAAAAAAATAAAGTTATTAAAAAGACAACGTATAAATCATATTTTATCAGTAATTTACCACTATCCACTCACTATTGTCGAAGCTCCAATGGGATTTGGCAAAACTACAGCAGTTAGACATTTTCTTGAATACAAAAAAAGTCCATATTTTTGGATTACATTTTTAAACTCAAATGAAAACACCTCTTTTCTCTGGAGTGATTTTTCAAATGAAATAAGTAAAATTGATGAAGACGCAGGGCAAAAGCTAAAAAGTCTTGGATTTCCTGTTGATGTTCCGCAAATGTCAAAAGTTTTATCAATATTAAATCACATTGACTATGATGAAAAAACAGTTTTTGTTATAGACGACTATCATCTTTCAAAAAAGACTCAGGTAAATAAGCTCCTGAGACAAATTGTTTTAGAAAGATTGGATAACTTTCATATAGTAATTATTACAAGGGATACAACTGAAATAAATTTTACAGAACTTTTTTCAAAAGGACTCTGTCAAGTTATATCACAGCAGCAATTGAAATTTACCTATGAAGAAATTGAAAACTATTGTTTGATGATGAATAAAAATATATCTAGT
This sequence comes from Clostridium coskatii, assembly GCF_001675205.1. NCBI lineage: Bacteria > Bacillati > Bacillota > Clostridia > Eubacteriales > Clostridiaceae > Clostridium > Clostridium coskatii. The sequence goes on from NZ_LROR01000014.1 coordinate 12,449, forward strand.
AGTGATTTAGAAAAAATAGAGGAATATACAGATGGATGGATATCCCTTACATATATGGTTATCTTAGGACTAGAAAAGGGTATTCCTGTAGGTATGAATAATACTATCGAAGACTTAGTTGAAAATACATTATTTGACGCCTATGATGGTTACATTCAGAATTTTTTACTTGAACTTTCCATAATGGATAGTTTTACAGCAAAGCAAGCTTTTTTTGTTACTCATGAGGAAAGAACAGATAAGATACTAAAAAAACTTCGCCAGGAAAATGCTTTTGTTTTTTATGATGAAGTAAATAAAACCTATAAAATTCACAATGTTCTTCTAGATTTCTTAAGAATAAAACAACATTTTAAACCAGCACATATTAAAGAATTGTACAGGCGTCTTGGTTATTGGTATTTAAGTAAAAAGGATTTTATAATTGGTTATGGCTATTTAAATCGTGCAGGAGATGTGGAAAAGATTCTTTCAGATTTTAACAATCCTCATAATGTTCGTAATGAACTTACAGAATTTGAAGGCTCTTTTGAAATGTTTAATAGCTTGCCAGAAGAATTACTGTATAAATACCCTGTTGCATATTTGCAGCATATTTTCCTTTCTATTTTAAAAGGAAATGATGAAATAGTTGAAGACTGTGCGCAAAGGTTGGACAGGCTTCAACAGTTTTATAGTGAAATAGAAGTTATAGATGATAATTACAGAAATCACATTATAGCAGAAATATTAATTGTAAAAAAATTTACTGTATTTAACCATGCGGAAGAAATGATTGTTAACAACCATAAAATCATAGAACTTTTAAATGGGAAACAATCTTATATAATGCTTAGGGAAAATGAATATACTTTTGGGTCCCCTCATTTGATTTACATTTATTTTAGGGAACAAGGTACATTAAAAGAAATTTTATACACCATCACAAAAAAGTTTTCGTTACATGCAAAGATTGCAAATGGATGCGGAACTGGCTGTGAGTATGTGGGACTTGCAGAGTATGCCCTTGAAACAGGTGATTTTAAGTCTGTTGAACTAAATAGTTTTAAGGCTATCTATAAAGCTAAAACAAAAGAACAAACCAGCCTTATAATATGTGCCAATTTTAATCTTATGAGGCTTTATGCATTTCAAGGAAAAATAGATGAAAGTATCAGAATATTGAATAATCTAGAGGAAGAAGTCAATGAACTGAATAATCCTATATATAATACAACAATGGATTTGTGCAGAGGATATATATATGGGTGTATTGGTTACCCTGAAAAAATTCCTTATTGGCTTCAGGTAGGTGATATGACTGATGGTGATTTTTTTTATCAGGGCATGGCCTTTAATTATATAGTTTATGGAAAAGCTGTGATGCTAACTAAAAACTATGTAAAGCTTGAAATGCTTACTGAAAGTTTTGAAGAATATTTTTCTATATTCAGTAACCAACTAGGGTTTATACATAATTCTATTTTTAAGGCAGTGGCAAAATATAATCTCTATGGTATGGAGAAAGGTGTATCCGAACTTCAAGAAGCACTGTCCAAAGCGCGACAGGATTATATCATAGCACCATTTGTAGAAAATGCCCTATATATCATTAGTATGTTTGAAACGATATTAAATAACAATTCAAGAGATGAATACATAAATAAGACGACTGTTTTAAGCAGGCAATATATTGAAAATTTGCAAAACAGCAGCGAAAATAAGATAAACTTATCACAAAGGGAGTTAGAAGTTCTATCACTTACAGCAAAGGGTCTAAAAAGAACTCAAGTTGCATGTAAATTGGGTATATCTGAAAGTACTGCAAAAACTCATCTACAAAATATATATAAAAAACTTCAAGTTAGTGGAAAATTTGAAGCAGTAAAAATTGCACGAATGTATGGAATAATTTGAATACTTATATATTAAAAAAGTAAAATTTACATAAATAGTAATATTAAAAAATACTTCAGAAAATATATCTGGAGTATTTTTCTTAATATTATATTAAATTTGTTTATAAATTATTGATATTTATAAAATATAAATATATAATTGACATTATGTATTCATGTATTTATGAAATATTTAAAGTTTAAAGTGTTTAAATTTTAAACCTTTCTTATATTATGTAGGGTAGTAAAGGAGAATTTTAATGAACTGTGCAAAAGATAAATTATTACTTATTGAAGATGTAAAAAAAGACTTATATGATTTTGTTATTATAAGTAGATCTATAATGAATGAAATAAATTATGAAGAAAAACTTTCTATTTCGCAGTTGTTTCTTTTATATCTACTTGAAGAAAGTGAATCCTACAAAGTTAGTGAACTTGCTGAAAAACTTGGAATAACTCCTTCAGCTGTTACAAACTTAAGCAATAAGTTAGTTGAAAGCCAATTTATAAATAGGTTTAGACCAGAAGATAACAGGCGGGTAGTTATGATATCTTTGACGGATAAAGGAAAGCAATTCCTAAAAAAAATGGGTGAAGTAAAATCTAAATTTTTGGTAGAAGCACTTTGGGAGTTGAATAATGATGATTTAAAAAATATGAATTTAAGCTTTTTAAAATTGAATTATGCTCTCCAAAAGTATAAAAATAGAAAATAATAGATTGCTATATTGTTATAAAGGAGGAAAAAGATGAATTTAACTGAACTATCTGTAAAAAAGCCAGCAGCAATAACCATGGTTATATTATTTTTGCTAGGGCTTGGTATATTTGGATATACACATCTTGGCGCAGATCTTATGCCTTCTATGGATATACCAGTAATTTCTATATCCACTAGTTATTCTGGTGCCAGTTCCGAAGACATAAGAAAGGATGTCGTAAAACCTATGGAGGATGCAGTTGCAGGCATAAGCGGCATCGATAGGATTAATTCTACAGCTAGAGAAGGCATGGGACAAACTACCATAATTTTTAAGTCCAGTGCAAATATGAATACGGCCTTTCTAGATGTACAAAAAGCTGTAGATAATGCACAAGGCAGACTCCCTAAAAATGCGGATAAGCCTATTTTATTTAAGCTGGATACAGGTGCTATGTCTGCTTTAATGCTATCCGTATCTGGAAATCTATCTTATGATGAACTTTACAATGAGGCAAATAATATAACTGAGGCTCTAAAAAAAGTTCAAGGTGTAGGAAATGTATCTCTTGAAGGAATACAAAAAAAGCAGTTGATAATAAAATTAAATAAATCTGCCATAGAATTTTATGGTATAAATTTAAATACTTTAACTTCTAAGCTGCAGTCAGATAATATAAATATGCCTGCAGGCCAGATAAAGCAGGACAAATTAAATCAATCTGTGAGGGTTATAAGTAAATTTGAAAGTGTAGATGAAGTAAAAAATTTGCTCATACCTACTTCAGGAAACAGTACTGTCCGTCTAGGAGATATAGCAGATGTAAATTTGGAATATCCTGAACAAGATCAACGTATTAGAATGAATGGGAAAAATACTATAGGAATAAGTATACAAAAGCAAAGTGATGCAAATGTAGTTGAAGTTGTAAACAATGTTAAAAAGGAAATTGCCGGGTTAAAAAAAGATATGCCATCTAATATTAGATTGGATACAGCATATGATAGTACTACGTTTATAAATTCTTCTATTTCTCAAATAAAGCATACTTTAATAGAGGGTGTAATAACAACTGCTCTAGTTTTACTAATATTCTTAAAAAGCTGGAGATCTTCACTTGTAATACTTGTAGCTATACCAACCTCTCTTATTGCAACTTTCTTTATGATGTATGTTATGAAATTTACTATGAATATAATGTCTCTTATGGGATTATCTCTTTGTGTAGGTACCCTTGTAGATGACTCAATTGTTGTACTAGATAACATACAGCGGCATCTGGCTATGAAAAAAGATCCACAATCTGCAGCTATAGATGGACGTAAAGAAATAGGACTTGCATCTATTGCTATAACTCTTTGTGATGTAGTTGTATATCTTCCTGTTTGTTTTATGACAGGTATGGTAGGAACTTACTTTAGGGAGTTCGGACTTACTATAGTTTTTGCCTCGTTATTTTCTTTATTTGTAGCATTTACTATAACTCCTATGCTGGCATCAAGACTTCTTAAAACAGAAGAAAATAGACAAGCAAAATCAGGAATGTTAAAAAGTAAATTTAAACGAAGCATATTTTATAGAATACTTAATGGAATTTCAAATTCTATGGATAGTATAACAGCTAACTATAAAAGATTTCTTATATGGTGCTTGGATCATAGAAAAAGGGTACTTGCCATAAGTGCAGTTGTATTAGTAGCAACTATTGCATTGATACCTATAGGTGCTATAGGTACGGAACTTATGCCAACTACAGATGAGAGTAATTTTAGTATAAGTATGAGTTTTGATTCTGGAACCAGTTTAAATGAAATGGATAAGAAAGTTAAACAAGTAGAAAATTATTTACATAGTGTATCTGAAGTTAGTACATATTATTCCATGGTAGGATCTAGCAGCGGCAGCGTAATGATGGATAGTTCTTCAAATTCTGCAACTATGTATGTAACTCTTTATCCTAAAAATGATAGAAAAAGATCTCAAACCGAAGTGGCAAAACAAGTTAGAAAATGGGGAAATGCAACTTTAGCCGGAACAGATTTTTCTGTGAGTGAATCCGAAGCTGGAGGATCAGGTTCAAGTAAGCCTATATCTATTGAAATATTAGGAGCTAATACGGATACTGTAACTGAAATATCAAATAAAGTAGAGCAAATAGTAAAAGGTATTTCTGGAATTACAGATGTAGGTAATTCTACAAATGCAAGTCAAAGCGAGCTTAGAGTTAAAATAGACAAGTTAGCAGCAGCACAGTATGGTGTATCCATCTCAGATATATCATCTACACTTAGGACAGCAATTCAAGGTTCTTCTGCTGGAACATATAGTACTAGTGATGATGATTATGATATAAAAGTAAAATTTCACGATGGTGATATAAAAACTCCTTCGGATATAAGTGGAATAAAAGTGCTAAATCAATCTGGACAATCTATACCAATAAGTGAAGTTGCATCTATAGTAAGGACTAATAGTCCGCAATCTATATCCAGAAAGGATAGGCAGGATGTAGCTACAGTTTCTGCAAATATTGAAGGAAGGTCTCTTGGAACTATAAGTCAGCAGATAGGTGAAAAATTGAAGTCACTATCTGTACCAGAAGGTTATAAAATTGAATTTGGCGGTGATCAGAAGAGTATGGGAGATAGCTTTACTTCTCTTGGAGAAGCACTGGGAGTATCATTAATACTTATTTATATGATACTTGTTGTACTTTACGAATCCTTCTTAACACCATTTATAAGAATGATATCACTGCCTTGTGCACTCGTTGGAGCTTTTGGAATACTTGCTATTACGGGTAAAACTTTAAATATGATGTCCTTAATAGGACTTATAATGCTTGATGGATTAGCTTCTAAAAATGGTACTTTATTGATTGATTATACTAATACTCTCATAAAACGAGGATATAGTTTAAGGGAAGCATTAATTGAGTCTGGTGAAAGAAGATTAAGACCTATAATGATGACTTCTTTAACTATGATTGTGGGCATGCTGCCAGCAGCTTTATCTATAGGTGAAGGCAGTGAATTGAAATCAAGTATGGCTGTCTTAGTTATTGGAGGAATGATTGCATCAACTATTTTTACTCCTATAATATTACCTATAATTTATTTGATGATGGATAATTTGAAAAATCGTATATTTAAAAAAAGAAAAAAACAGCCAGAAATGCAGGAGGTGTAATTTATGAAATTTAACGTTTTAAAATCCAAAAAAAATATTGTGAAGATAGTAGTTGTTTTGTTAGTAGTTTTAATGGTAGCTGCTATAGCTCATAACGTAATTAAAAATAAAAAAGTAGAGTCACAAAACAAAATTCAAAATGTAAATGTTGCTGAAGCAAAACTAGATTCTTTGACAACAACTGTAGATTATTCGGGAAAGTTAAATTCAGATAAAGATGTGTCTATATCTCCTAAAACACCAGGCAAAGTTCAAGCTTTAAACGTAAAAGTGGGTAGTACTGTAAAAGCTGGAGATATACTTTTTACTCTTGATTCAACTTCACTGCAGGCACAGCTTCAGCAGCAGCAGGCAAGTATACAATCTGCAGCGGCAAATTTGGATAAAACCAAAAGTTCTGGAGTTGAACAGCAGATTGTACAGCAGCAGCAGGCATTAAATACAGCACAGATAAATTATAATGATGCCGAAAATAATTATAATAGGGAGCAGAGTTTATATTCTGCTGGAGCTGCACCAAAACAGGATTTAGACAATGCTACTACAAAATTAGAAAATGCAGAAGCTTCGCTTTCTGCGGCACAACAAAACTTAGATTTGACTAGGCAAAAAGTCGGACCTGAATCGGTGGAAGTAGCTCAGGCTCAGGTAAACCAAGCACAAGCTGGACTAAAATCAATTCAAAGTCAAATTGATGATAATGTAATAAAATCACCTATTTCTGGTGTTGTATCTGCTGTAAATATACACCAAGGAGAAATTACTTCAGGTTCTCAGGCATCCGTAACCATAGTAGATTCAAGTTCAATTATGGCTGAAGTAAATGTACCAGATACTATGCTTTCAAAAATTAAAGTTGGACAGTCTATACCTGTAACAATTCCTTCTCTTTCAGATAAAAAATTGACAGGAACTGTAGATACTATAACACCTAATGCAGACAGCAAAACTCAACAATATCTGATTAAAGTAAGAATACCTAATTCAGATGCAAGCTTAACATCAGGAATGTATTCAAAAGTGTCCTTTCCTGACCAGGTTAAAAATAATGTAATGACGGTGCCTAATGAAACTATAAAAGTTGAAAATGGAGTTTCATATTTGTTTGTAGTAAGAAGCAATAAAGTAAAGAAGGTAGCGGTAACTACAGGACTTTCAAATGATAAAGTTACTGAAATAACATCTTCTAACATAGAAGCTGGTGATAGGATAATAACTTCAGGACAAACATTCTTAAATGATGGAGATAAAGTTAAAGTACTTAATTAATAAAAAAAGGACTAACATGCTAATTTACTAGTATGTTAGTCCTTTAATTACATCTCTATATTTTTAAACATAAAGATTCCCTTTGAACATATAACTTTATACAGTATAAAATTTGCTGCTATTATTACGCAAAGTCCCAGGACAGCTACTTCATTTAGGTAGCTGTAAAAATTAATCATTGAAAATATTAATATACCTGTGACTATAAAGCTAATTATAGTATTTATAAAGGTATTGAAATTTTGTTTTACAGCTTTTACTTCGTTATCCCAGTGCAGCTTTGGAAATTTCAAATCAATTAAAATTCCAGTCATGGAGGTAAGCAGTATTCCTATAAAACTAACTAAAAGTGAAATAACTGAGAAGTATATAGGCAGTTTTACAAGTAAAATCAATCCTATTAAGACTAAAAATATGCTTGCAATTCCAACAAGAACACCAGAAATCACTTTTACCATAATTTGAGTACTGTAGGAAACTGGCAAGTATTTTTTTACAAATATGTTTTCTCCCTCCCTTGATATGGCTGTGGAAGTTATGGAATTGGAAGCTCCAAAAATTAATCCTGCAGCTAGAGATATTACGATACAAATCATTGTAGTAGTTGAGGTTACCTTAATATTCACTAGAACATTTAATTCGTGAAAAGAATCCGGTCGAACTAAAAATGGTATAAAAAGTACAATAGGTATTATGATATTTGCTAAAATGCAATTCATAAAATACACAGGTGTTCTGAAAATAGATTTCATTTCCTGAAGTAGTAGAGCTTTAAATTTAGAATTTGCAGAGGAAGTTTTATTTAATTTTGAATAATCCAGTTCTCTTCTCTTTGCAGAAATTTCACTGCCGCCTTGAGCACCTTTAAAATACAAATATTGACCAAGTACTGAAAATAGTGAAATTACAAGAATGTTTAACACTATAAATAAAATTAAGTTTTCAAATCCCCTAAAGCTTGAACTATATACTAGAGAACTTGCAGACAATGTACTTCCAGGAAAGAATCTGTTTGAAAGAGATACTAGAGAATTATTTCCTTCATTTATCATCTTAAATATGTTTTCATAATTTTGGGAGGATACAGTCATTTTTTGAAGTACTATATTTAAACCTATTGCAAATAACATTGCAAAAATTCCACCTAAAATTTTTAAAATATCACGATGCTTACCTATATTTGTAAAACTCATTATTACCATATTCAAAATTGAAGCTGCAGCTATAGGTATAATAGGTACTATTAAAAATAGTACTGCACTGTATATAAAATAAAGCGGATTATAACTTCCTTTATATCCATAGATTAGCAAAATGGGAAGTAGTATAAAAATTTCAGTAAGATATTCATATATGAGTATTACAGTGAACTTGGAAAGTAGAATTTCCCAAGGTTTTAAGGGTAGTGGCAGAAGAAGGTCTATATCTTTTGAAAAATATAGTACATTTATAGAATAAAATATGGCAAAAAAGAATATAAATACACTTGTAAAAGATATACCAAGAGATAAAATTAAGCCTTGCTGACCTATTTTGTAGAGGTAGTCATAAGCTGACGATATAAAAAGAGAAAATAGTTTTATAGTAGGTAAGAGGGCTAGTAAAATAATTATCCAGAGGGCTGCTTTTTTAATATTACTATTTTTTTTCATACTTGCAGAATTACTTCCGTTTTTTAACAATACTTTAGTTAAAACTATATAATTATTCATTGCCAGTCATCTCCAAGAAAATATTTTCTAGGCTTTCATTTTCATTGAACTTATTTTTTAACTCTTGAAAAGTTCCGGAAAATGAGAGGGAGCCTTTATTTATAACTGCAAGTCTATCACATAATTTTTCTGCCACTTCTAAAACATGAGTTGAAAAAAATACGGTGTTTCCTGCACTTGCATGTTCTTTCATCATTTCTTTTAATGTATATGAGGATTTAGGATCAAGTCCTGTCATAGGTTCGTCTAATATCCAAACACTTGGATTGTGGATTAGAGCACCTATAATTATTATTTTTTGCCTCATGCCGTGGGAATAGCTTTGAATTTGGTCTCCTAAAGCATTTGATATCTCAAACCTCTTGGATAAATTTTTAATTTTAGCTGTTCTTTCTTCAGATTTCACTCCATATATATCTGCCATGAAATTTAAGTATTCTATACCTTTAAGTCTTAAGAACATATCTGGGCTGTCAGGTACAAAACCAAATTGATATTTGGCCTCTATTGGTTTTTCATTTATATCTATGTTGTTTATTCTTACACTTCCACTATCCGCTTTTATTATTCCTGTCATCATTTTTATAGTGGTAGTTTTTCCAGCACCATTTGGACCTATAAATCCAAATATTTCTCCATCGGGTATACTTAGATTTAGATTGTTTACTGCTTTTGAAGATGAATTGTAGCTTTTGTTTACCCCTAATAATTCGATCATAATTTCCCTCCAATTATATTTTAAATATAGAGTTTTCAACTGAAATTTAAACTTATACTATATTGTAGAAATATGTTTGCACATAAGCCAACTTTCAAAATAGAAAACCTGTAGTATAGTGGTATATTAGTATTATATTTAATAATTTACTTAAAAGCAATTGGAGGACAATCTATATCTGCTTGAAATCAAATAATAGTTGGCTATACTCCAATAATTGGAATCAAAATATTATTGGGAGAAACAGAATAAAATATGCTCCATTTTATGGTACAATGAACATGAAGTGCAGGAGTATGGCATTAGTAAATTGTGTACATATTTAATTAGTTAGAAAGGAAAATGAAAAATCAGATGGAAATGAGCGATAAAAGAAATAAATATACAGCGTTACTTAATGAAAATAGTTTTAAGTTAGAAAGGATACTTGAAAGTATTATTGTTGGAATGTTAACAGGTCTTATAATATCTTTTTTAAGATTTTTAGTAGATAAATCAGGATACATTTTAGTGAATACTTATAAAACAATCGGTTTAAAGCATTGGCTAATTCCAGTTTGGATTATATTTTTAATTACAATAGGTTATATAATTGGTTTGATCGCAAAAAAGAATGTTGCAATTAGGGGAAGTGGTATTCCACAAGTTGAAGGTGTATTACTTGAAAAGCTTCATATGACATGGTGGAAAGTAATATTGGGGAAATTTGTAGGGAGTTTTCTTGCTATTGGGACAGGCCTTTCACTTGGCATAGAAGGACCTTCTGTTCAATTAGGTGCAGCAGTTGGGCAAGGCTTTTCAAAAATTTTAAAAAGAATAAAAATAGAAGAAAAATATCTTATTGTAAGTGGTACTAGTGCTGGAATCGCTGCTGCCTTCAATGCTCCACTGGCTGGAACGATGTTCGCACTAGAGGAGATTTCAAAAAAACTGTCGCCTACAATTTTGATTTCAGCATTTTCTGCTGCAGTAGCTTCAAATTTTATTTCCTATCAATTTTTTGGTTTTAAGCCTGTTTTTGATTTTAGAAATGTACCCAGGTTGCCATTAAATTGTTATTTATTTATTATTGTACTTGGGATTATTATAGGTGTTTTAGGAGTTGGTTTTAATAGAGCGTTAGTAAAAGCACAAAATATATTTTCTATGCAAAAATGGATTCCTATACAGTTCAGACCAATGTTTTGTTTAGCAATATCAATCTTTATAGGTTTTTTACTGCCTCAGATTTTAGGAGAAGGAAATATGCTTATAATGTCTCTTGCAAAAGGTAATATTGCAATAAAAATGCTTGTGATTTTACTTGTTTGTAAATTTATGTTTTCAATGATATGTTGTGGTTCAGGAACTCCAGGAGGAATATTTCTACCATTATTTACTGTAGGAGCTTTAATAGGAGCTATATATGGAAGTGCTGCTGCTTACTTATTTCATATTAATAGTTCTTACATTGGAATCTTTATAATTCTTGCTATGGCAGGATATTTTTCTTCAGTTATAAGGGCGCCTATGAGTGGCAGTATACTTGTTGTAGAAATGACAGGATCTTTTAGCAATCTTTTACCTATTGCTATTATTTCAGTAATTTCTTATTTGACTGCTTATATATTAAAGTCTAAACCAATATATGAAACTTTACTGGAAAAACTTTTAATTAATTAGGTGATGCTTATGGAAAACTATATAAAATTTATAGCTAAGGCCTGGAAAGATTTTATAGAAGAAGGATATTTAAATAGTGCAGTACGGCCTGAAATCGCTGAATCCTGGCAAAGGTGCAAAAATTATGAGGTAGATCCTTTAAATGGTAGAGGAAATAGTATTCTTACAGGCAGCAGTATTGCTTATCGACTGGAACAAAATGAAGATCTAATTTCTATTGCAAAACCTGTAGTAAAAAGCCTATATGATATTGTAGCAGGGTCTGGATTTGTAATTATGCTAGTGGATAAAGAAGGATATGTCATAGAATCATTGGGGGATAGTAAAATACTGAAAAGGGCAGATAAATTGAAATTTGTAGTAGGTTCTCTCTGGACAGAAAGAGAAGTGGGAACTAATGCTATAGGTACTGCACTGTATTTGGACAAGCCAATACAAACTATTGGAGCAGAACACTATGGTGTAAAACAGCATTCATGGACATGTTCTGCAGCACCTATTCACAATGAAGATGGGGATGTAGTAGGGTGTATTAATATGTCAGGAAATTATTATGATGCACATTTGCATACTTTGGGTATTGTTACAGTAGCAGCTCACGCTATAGAAACTCAATTTGACCTTACTATTTCAAATAAACTTATGAATACCACTTTTGACTCGGTAACAGAAGGTATGATTGTACTTGATAACAAATTAAATATAAAGAAGATAAATGACAAGGCATTAAATATTCTAAATATGAAAAGTGAAAAAGCAATAAAGTTAAATATTACAAGTATTATACATAATGTGGATTTTAAAAATATACTAAATGGCAGGGCAGATAATTGTAATGATATAGAATGTGATTTTTATGTGGAAGGCAGTAGAATCAAATGCCTTATAAGTGTATTGGCAATGAAAGTGAAAAATAAAATAATGGGAATAGTTATAACTTTTAGAGAATGCAAATATTATCACAAACTTGTTAAAAAAGTTATGGGATATACTGCTTCCTATAATTTTGACCATATAGTTACTGCTAATTCTAAAATGAAAGAAATAATAAAATTTGCTAAAAAAGCAGCAAGAAGTGAATGCAATATTTTAATAGAAGGGGAAAGTGGCACTGGAAAAGAACTCTTAGCTCAATCTATTCACAATTATAGTGAAAGATGTGAAGGCCCTTTTGTAGCTATAAATTGTAGTTCTATACCTAGAGAACTTGTAGAAAGTGAGCTTTTTGGTTATGAAAAAGGAGCTTTTACGGGAGCTTTAAAGCAAGGAAAGCCTGGAAAGTTTGAATTAGCAGATGGAGGAACTATTTTTTTGGATGAAGTAGGAGAGCTTCCTCTTGATATACAGTCAAAGCTTTTAAGGGTTCTTGATAATAATAAAATTACAAGAGTTGGAGGAACTTATGAAAAACAGCTAAATGTAAGGATAATAGGAGCTACAAACAGGGTGCTCAAGGATGAAATTAAAAAGAAAAATTTCAGAAGTGACCTTTATTATAGATTGAGTGTGATGAATATAAAAACTGTCCCACTTAGGGAAAGAAAAGAAGATATAGAGCTTTTAATTAAATATTTTATGGAAGAATTGAATTCTAAAAGTTTGTGTAAGAAGAAAGTAGTGGAAAAAGCATACATAGAAAAGATTAAAGCTTATGATTGGCCTGGAAATGTTAGAGAACTTAGAAATGTAATAGAGAGGGATTACTATTTAAGTGAGGATAAGATGGCCCCTTTGGATTATTTAGAAAAAGAAGTTTATGAAAAAAATGTCTCCTCTGATCTAGTAAATATTAGTGTGCTTCCAATGGATGTTTTAGAAAAAGAAAACATTGAAAATGCACTTAAAAAGTGTAAGGGAAATATATTAAAAGCTGCAAAATCTTTAAATATCAGTAGATCTACCATGTATAGAAAAATGAAAAAGTATGGAATAAAAAGTGTGTCAAAATGACCAGAAAAGAGTAAGATTCTCAAAATAGGACACTAAGTATGTGTCATAATGGCACATAGTGATTTTAAATGTCTTTTTAACAGGTTCCTTGTTTTTGGTATGGCTTTTGCTTATAAAATATAGTGAATATATTAACAGGTATATGTAAATTTTAATATTGCCATACTATTATAAAAAAGGAGAGATAATTATGAAAGCTGTATTGTGGTATGATAAAAAAGATGTAAGAGTAGAGGAAATTGAGGAACCTAAGGTAAAAGAAAATGCTGTAAAAATTAAAGTGAAATGGTGTGGTATATGTGGTTCTGACTTGCATGAGTATTTAGGAGGACCTATATTTATTCCAGTAGGTACGCCACATCCTTTAAGCAAGAGTACTGCACCAGTAGTTTTAGGACATGAGTTTTCAGGAGAAGTAGTAGAAATAGGAAGCAAGGTTACAAAATTTAAAGCAGGAGATAGAGTTATTGTAGAACCTATAGTTGCCTGTGGAAAGTGTCCTGCTTGTCTTGAAGGAAAATATAATTTATGTGAAGCTTTGGGATTTCATGGACTTTGTGGAAGCGGCGGCGGATTTGCTGAATACACAGTATTTCCTGAAGATTTTGTCCATAAGATACCAGATACTATGGACTATGAGCAGGCTGCACTTGTTGAGCCTATGGCAGTTGCCCTTCATTCTCTAAGAGTTGGAAACTTTACTACAGGAAATACTGCTTTGGTTTTAGGTGCAGGACCTATAGGACTTGCAACTATTCAGTGTTTAAAGGCATCAGGGGCAAGAATTGTAATTGTATTTCAGAGAAAATCTGTAAGACAGGAATATGCTAAGAAATTTGGAGCAGATGTAGTTTTAGATCCAAATGAGGTAGATGTAATTGAAGAAATTAAAAAACTTACAGGCGGCGTAGGCGTGGATACATCTTTTGAAACAACAGGTGCAAATGTAGGGATTAATACGGCAATTCAAGCTTTAAAATATGAAGGTACTGCGGTAATAACCAGCGTATGGGAGAAAAATGCAGAAATCAATCCAAATGATCTTGTATTTACAGAAAAGAAGGTAGTTGGTACTCTTGCCTACAGACATGAATTTCCTTCTACAATAGCACTTATGAATGATGGAAGAATAAAGACAGACGGATATATTACAAAGAGAATAGCACTTGAGGACATTGTAAAAGAAGGATTTGAAACACTTACAGGACCTGAAAAGAAAAAACATGTAAAAATAATTGTAACTCCTGACAAATCCTTATTGTAAAAAGTACTCATAGAATTGATTAAAAAATGAATTCAGCAAATTATGTGATTGAATTCATTTTTTTTGTTGTAAATTAACATTTATATAAAAATAATGGTATACTTAGATGTAATTGAAAGTTTTCAGTTATATTGAGGAGGCCAAAAATGAGCTTTAAGAAAAATGTATACGATACAATGAGGGAACTAATATCTGTGCCAAGCATATCTGGTACAAAAGAAGAGTGTGCGGCAGCAGAAAAAATATATGAAAAAATTTTGGAAATACCTTATTTTAAGGACAATCCTGAAAATCTAGGAATAGAGCAAATTGAAGATGATCCTTTAGGAAGAAGCTTTGTATGGGCAGTAGTAAATGGAAATGAAAATTCACCAAATTCGTTTATACTTTCAGGTCATTTGGATGTAGTTGGAGTAGAAGAATTTGGACATTTAAAATCTATGGCTTTTGATGTAGATGAATGTACTAAAAGAATCTCAGAATTGAATTTAGATGAAGATGCTATGGAGAATTTTAAATCAGGAGATTGGATATTTGGAAGGGGAACTGCAGACATGAAGTTTGGAGTGGCCCTCAATATGGAACTTTTAAGAGAATTCAGTAAAGAGAGAAACTTTAAGGGAAACTTATTACTTTTAGTAGTTCCTGGTGAAGAGAGTAATTCCGAAGGAATGATTGCTGCAGCTCCATTTCTTCTTAAATTAAAGGAAGAGAGGAAGTACAATTACTGTGGTATGATAATATCAGAGCCAAGTATACCTGAAAGAGGAGAAAAAGAAGGCAAGAGATTATATATAGGTAGTGTAGGTAAAATTATGCCTTTATTTTTTTGTGTGGGAAAAGAAACTCATGTAGGGGAATCTTTAAGAGGATTGAATCCAAATTTGCTAGTTTCAGAGATAAACAAATTAATGGAATGTAATCCAGATCTCTCAGATAGCGTTTATGATACTGTGACTCCACCGCCTATGTGTTTAAAGCAAATGGATTTAAAGGAGATGTATTCTGTACAGAGCCCATTGTATTCCACCGCATATTATAATATATTGACTCTTCAGGCATCTTATGATGAAATACTATCTAATTTAAAAGAACTGGCTCAGAATGCCTTTGAGAATGTTTTGAAGGATATTTCAAAAAAGAGAGAAAAATTTGCAAAGAAATCCTCACAAAAATTGAAATTTGATAATATAGAAGCTTGTGTTATTACTTATAAAGAGATGTTATGTGAAGTTAAAAGCACACATAAGGATTTTGAAAAGTACATAGATGAAAAGGTAAAAGAATGGAAAAATGAGAAAATGGATAACCAAACTATAGCTATAAATATAGTAAAGGCAACTTATGAACTATACGAGAATAAAAGACCTATGATTATAATTTCATTTATTCCTCCTTATTATCCGCATAAATATTTAAAAGCTGAAAATAGTGAGGGTAGCAAATTTATAAATGCTGTAGATAGTACAATTAAGTATGCAGGGGAAAAATTTCAGGAAAGCATTATAAAAACTAATTATTTTATGGGTATATCTGATGCAAGTTATACAGGAATTGACTCAGATATACCACTTGCTGAATTGATTTCCAATATAGTTGGATATGACATAATATATAAACTTCCAGTAAAAGAACTGTCTAAGCTAAATATTCCCGTAGTGATTTTTGGTGGACAGGGAAAAGACCTGCACAAATATACTGAAAGATTAAATGTGCCTTATTCCTTTGAGGTGATACCTGAGCTTTACAGGCATATGATTTATTATATGTTAAGATGATAAATATGTATTTGTCGTAAGGTAGGGGAGAGAAAATCTCCCCAAGTGTTTACCTTTTAGGTAAAATAGCAGCACAGTACTACCTGTACATATTAATTAAGTATATATACAGTGACAGATCTTCTGCCCCAGTTTTCTGCTTCTGACTCCGAATTTACAAATAAATCTATTATATTTCCTTTTATAGCTCCACCAGTGTCACAAGCTACGGCATATCCATATCCTTCTACATAAACTTTTGTTCCTAATGGAATAACTCGAGGATCAACAGCAATAGTGCTGTATCCATTTGGATTTCTTACAGTTGCAGAACCTGATGCTGTGATAGCATCTCCACAATATGCAGTTGCCTCCATAGTAAGTGCTTGTGAGTATGAAAGTGAACCTGATCCACCACGAGATAAGGTAGGTGAAGAAGCTTTTATTTCAGGTATTTGAGGAGCCTTCTGAGCAGTTTGAAGAGCTATTAACTGCTGCTCTTTTGCGGTAGCCTGACTTAATAGTTCTTTTTGTTGTTGTATGTCATTATTTAATTTTGACAAAGTAGATTCATTACTTACTTTTAAAGATTCTAACTTAGCATTTTCAGCACTTAAAGCTTTTTGCTGACTTTGTATAGCTTGTTCATTTCCTTTTAGTTTTGTAATAACTTGATTGTCGAATTTCATTACTCTTGAGATTGAGTCAACTCTGGATATAAAATCACCTAAGTTGTTTGAAGATAAAAGTACCTGAAGATAACCGTTTGTACCAGTTGTGTACATAGCTTTTACTCTTTTTTTAAATAAATCATTTTGCGATTTTGAATCATCTTGTGCTTTTGACAATTTGATCTGTGTATTTTTAATGTTTTTAGCAATAGTATTCATATCTTTTTTATTGCTATCAATTTTTCCGATTACTCCATCAATCTGCTTATTTAAAGTATCAACTTTTACCTGGAGTTCCTTTTTGTTATTTTGAGTTTGTGTTAATTCTTCAGACGTACTGGCTGAAGAAGCGAAAACATTGCTGAAAGTAGAACCTACTAACGCAAACGCTATAATAACAGATAAGGCTTTTTTATTCAATGTATTTTCCCCCTTAAAACATTATTAAGTTTAAAGAAAACTTACTAATGTTTTTTATTATACCATTAATGTATACAAAAACTCAAGTTTATATGAATTTTGTATGCAAATGGAGGATAGCTAAGAGTACACTATAAGCGAGATTGACTATTATAAAAAAATTTATTTTTAAGCTATTGACAGTAACCAAAACTTATAGTAAACTCATCTTTAAAGATAAAAGCTATGATAGGATTAATTAGATATGTTAATATTTTTTTACAGAGAGTGGGGTAAGGTGAAAACCCATAAATATACATGTTGAAACTCACCCTGGAGCTGTGGACTGAATGTTTAGTAGGTCTAATCGGTTGTTTAACCGTTATGTTAATTAAGTAAAAAAATGGGTGGTACCGCGGCAGACTTTTCGCCCCAGCGAAAAGAGCTGTTTTTTTGTACGTTAAAATATATCAGTAAAGATAAGCTGATATATTTTTTTTATCTATTTTGTTTAATTGGGGCGCTGTAAATGTAAAATATTATAAGATTTAATTAATTGACTAAAAGGCAAGATGAAAGAATTTGTCAAATAAAAAGGGGGAAATAATATTGAAAAGTGAAATAATTGAAAGTTTAAAAAGTATTGTGGGAGAAGATTGGATTACATATGACTTGTCTAAGATGCAGAGATATCTTTATGATGAAACAGAACCTCTGCTTCGTCCTGAAGCATGTAAGGACTGTGTAGTAGTTAAACCTGGTTCTGCAGAAGAGATATCGGAGATATTAAAATATTCAAATAAGACTTTGACACCTGTAGTTGCAAGGGGCGGTGGTACAGGTGTAGTTGGAGGAGTTATTCCTACAGAATCCAGCATAATTTTGTCACTTGAAAGATTAAATAAGATTGTTGAATTTGATGAAAAAAATTTGATGATTACAATTGAAGCAGGAGCTACCCTGGCAGATTTACTAGAAGAACTAAATAAGCAGGACAAGCTATTTTTTCCTATACATCCTGGGGATGAAGGAGCTCAAATTGGAGGTATGGTAGCAACAAATGCTGGCGGTACAAAAGCTGTAAAACACGGAATCATGAGAAATCATGTTAAAGCTTTGGAAGTAGTTTTACCTACAGGTGAAATAGTGAATGTAGGAGGAAAACTTATAAAAAACAATATGGGCTATGATCTCTTACATATGTTGATTGGAAGTGAAGGAACTTTAGGTATAATTACAAAAGTAACATTAAAGCTTTATGCACAAAATAAATATAATGGAACACTGTTGGTTTCTTTTGATACAAGGCGTGAAGCTTGTGATGCAGTACCTTGTATACTTCAGGAGGGAATTACACCACTTGCTGTGGAGTATATGGATAAAATCATTGCACAAAATGCTGCACAGCAGCTTGGAACTAAGTGGCCTGCAAATAAAGGATCTGTAGATTTAATTTTCATGATTGATGAGCCTACAGAAGATGCACTTTATGCCAGTAGCGAAAAAATTGTAGAAATATGTGAAGAACACAATGCAGTGGACAGTATAATAGCGGAAACTACAAAGGAACAGAGAAATATTTTGGCAATAAGGAGCAATGCATATGGTCCTTATAAGGACAATATAGCAGATGCACTTGACATAGCAGTTCCACCTTCAACTGTACCGGATTTTTTTGATGATATAACGGCACTTGGAGAGAAATATGGAAATCATATTTTGTCTTTGGGACATATAGCAGATGGAAATATACACAATTTTATTATGGGTGATAACGGTAAATTGCCTTCATATTATGAGAAATTAAAAGAGGAAATGTATAAAACTGCACTAAAATATGGTGGTACAATAACAGCAGAACATGGTACAGGAAAAACAAGAAAGAAACACATGTCGCTGCAGTTTACAAAACGAGAGCTTGAAATTATGAAGGGTATACGAAAAGTATTTGATCCAAATGAGATTTTAAATCCAGGCACTATAATTGATTGAGCGTAAAAAAGTAAGGAGGGTTACCTCCTTACTTTTTTACACCATTTCATTTATTTCATCTATGGTAGCTATATTCATAATTGATCTTTTATCAAGTACTGATGTAAGCATAAAGGTTACAAGACATACAAGCCATTCCATAAATATTACATGAGGAAATATTCTAAAAG
The DNA here is from genome assembly GCF_001675205.1 of Clostridium coskatii. Classification (NCBI taxonomy): domain Bacteria; kingdom Bacillati; phylum Bacillota; class Clostridia; order Eubacteriales; family Clostridiaceae; genus Clostridium; species Clostridium coskatii. Next base: position 31,783 of record NZ_LROR01000014.1, read on the forward strand.
AAGGTATTAACTGCCATAAAAATAGGGCTACTACTCCTGCTAGGGTAGTGAAAAAAGCAGAACTTTTTTTGCAAAGTTTAGGAGCAAACATGGTAAATAAAAATATAAGTGTAAATGCGGTAGAAAGACTTAAACCCATGGATATAGTTTTTAATATACCTGACATGGAAAGGGCAAGTATAAAAGTAAATATACCTAAAAGAACTACAGAGGATTTAGTCATTATTAAAAGCTTTTTGTCATTTACTTTAGGATTTATATATTTTTTGTATATGTCATTTGTAAATAGGGTAGATGCACCTAAAAGTAAATTGCAGGCTGTAGAAACATCTGCTGCCCAGAGTGCTGCCAAAGTTATTCCGGCTGCTACAGGGTTTAATGACAAAATCATTTTAGGAAGTGCCATAGTAGCACTTACGTGAGGAAAAGTAGTTCTTGCAGCCATACCTATAAGAGCACATAAAAAGCCTATTGGAATCATAAGAAGACCGCCAAGTATAAAGCTCTTTTTTGCAGTCTTTGCATCTTTAGCAGCAAAGGCCAATTGTACAGGACCCTGCATAGACAAAACTTGTGTAGTCATAACAAGTATCCAACCTAAAATTACCCATGTACCAACTCCTTTAATAGGGCTGAAATAAGGTACACTTTGAGGAAGATGAAGTTTTATATTTTGAATTCCTCCGCTTTTTGATACAGCTAATATAGTACATAATATAATTCCTGTATATTTTAAAGGAACGTTAAATGAATTACATAATCCGGCAGACCACATTCCTCCTATAAAGGTTATACCAACAAATACACAAGCACTTACTATCATACCTGTTTTTATAGTGAATATACCAGGCAAAAGTGAAGATAAAATAGCTCCACCTGCAATGTATTGAAGAGACACAACTACAATGAGAATAATTATTTGGCATGCTACACAGACAGCAACGCCTTTTTCATCATAAAATTTTGAAAACAATTCAGGAACAGTAGATACATTGAATTCCCTATATTTACTTGCAGCTGCAAGTCCCATAACTATAGCTGCGATTCCCCAGGCTGTGCAGTACCAACCTGCTGAAAGTCCTACATCGTAAGCTTGTTCAGCGACCCCTATGGTTGAAGCACCGCCAATAGCAAGGCCTATAAGTGAACAGGTTACAAGTGGAGTTGTAAGCTGTCTGCTGGCTAAAGTATAGCTTTCGCCTCCTCCTTGAGCTTTCTTTTTAGCAATAAAACTTATTACAAATAACATGGATATATAGCAGATGATGATTATTAAAGATACGTTCATTTTAAAACCCCCTATTTATTTAATTCACAGTTCGCAATGCACAATTCATTGTTTACAATTCACATTGTATAGTTTACAAGTTTCAGTAGTAAGTTCCAGCTGCAGGTTGCAAGTGTTTTATGTACAGTAATAATGTACAGAATTACAGTGTACACTGTAAAAGTATTTAGTGCTAAAGTGTTGCGGTAAATATTAACTGAAATTACTTAAAAATTGTACAAAAAAACGCCCCTACACAAGGGACGAAAAAGTCGCGGTACCACCCTACTTGAGCAAAATAAATTTGAAAAATAAAAAAAGCACCTGCGATTAAGGGACGAAATAATCGTGGTACCACCCTATTTGAACAAATAAATCTATTGCTCATCTCTTACTCTTAACGAGAGTTACCCGGATCAGCTTACTTTAAAAAATTTCGGCCTACAGCTCAGGAATGTATTTCATAAAGCACATCAGGCAGTTTACACCAACCACTGACTCTCTTTGCAATGTACTTAATTACTTCTTTCCATCATAACTTGTAAGATGTATTATAGATTGAATTTTATATAAATACAAAATTTAAAATAGCCATTTTGGGATAAATAGATTAAGTTTGCTATTAATAGCTAGGTGTAGATATTAATTACGGACTATTTGAAAACAAAAATCATTGTGGAGTTTCTATAGGAAAAATCAATATATACTCCTATGCAATAAAAAAGAACATAAGTTTGTATAGAATTGTAATTCATGGCAAAACTAATACTAAATTTTATCCGATGGCTACCAGCCGTAATACCTCCATCGCACACAGCGAAAGCGACTGTCACCTGGGATATCTGCTTTTCTTATAAAGTGGGGGATAACGGCTGCTACGCCCCTGGATAACGATTTCTAAGTTTCAGATGGAGAAAAGAACTCCACCTGAAACTTAGAACTCTGTTTATATTTTAGTGGAAAGAGATGATTGCTGTGGATTATAATAAAGTTGAGGACGCAGTACTTAAAAAAGGTTAGTGTAAAGTTTTTTACACTATTTTTTAAAAATATTCTTTATATATCAAGGGTTACAAAGTTTTTTTAAATAAAAAAACAATGACCCCCTAATTTCATGTTATAATTGAATCTCTCACCAAACG
>NZ_LROR01000015.1:0-15909 GCF_001675205.1 Clostridium coskatii
AGCTTCATCGCTCGACTTGCATGTGTTAAGCACGCCGCCAGCGTTCGTCCTGAGCCAGGATCAAACTCTTAATTTAAAAGTTTGTATTGACTCTTCTTATTACGAAATTACTTTTTTAGCTGCTCTCGCAGCTCAAAAGAATTGCTGGTTTATTCTAAATAAGTTGTACTTATATCTTCCTCTGTTTAATTTTCAAGGATCATTTTGCTGTCTCACTTCGACAGCTTTTATAGTTTATCATTTTAAATTACATCTGTCAATACGTTTTATTATTTTTCTTTAAATAAAAAACTATTGATTTAATCTGTTTCTGTAATCTCCATGACAACGAAATTTATTATATCACAGCTTATACTTAACTCAGTTCACTTACTCCGGTATTTTTATAACTTAATTTGCATTTTCTCCTTTATACTACTTATATTCACCATTTTTCTTACATAGATACACATGGATATGTTTATACTTAATTTATTCTAACAGAGCACTATATTACCCATTTTTAATAAATATGATACCTATTACATATCATTAAATAACCCTAATAAACAAATTTCTTTTAGGATTGGAGATAAAACTATAGTATTTAAATACAAAAAAAGTTTCGGATATAATCTGAAACTTTTTTAATAAAAATTAATAAGCACCTTGTGAATTTATCCAAAGTATTATTTAGAAGTTCTTTTCTTTCTTATTACATCAATTCCTACAGCTAAAATTATAATTGCACCTTTAGCAAACCTCTGTGGTCCCTGTTGTACATCTAGTAGGTTCATTCCATTCGCAATTACTCCCATAATTAAGGCACCAATAAGTGTTCCAACTATACCGCCTTCTCCACCGGTCATACTTGTTCCACCTATAGCTACTGCCGCTATAGCATCAAGTTCGTTTCCATCACCTGCAACTGGTACTGCTGAATCAAGCCTTGCTGTTAAAATTATAGCAGCTATAGCACAGCATATTCCTGAAATCGTATAAACCAACATCTCATATTTATCCACATTTATTCCTGAAAGTTTACTTGCTACTCTATTTCCTCCAATAGCATACATGTATCTTCCAAACTTTGTGTATTTAAGCACATAATAACCTAATGCAAATATTACTGCCATAATAATTGCAGGAATTGGAACAACTCCAATAAATCCAGCAAAGCTTTTAAACCCAGCTGAGAAAGAATATACTGGTTGTCCATTTGTTATAGTATATGCAAGTCCTCTAGCCATAGTCATAGTTCCTAGTGTAGCTATAAAAGGTTGGAGTTTAACCTTTGATATTAAAATTCCATTTAAGAAACCAATAGCTGCACCTAGTATAATACCTACTAAAATAGCTAACCCAACAGACATTCCTGCTTTCATGCATAATGCCATAATAAGTCCTGTAAATGCAATAATTGAGCCAACAGATAAGTCGATTCCTCCAAGTAATATTACAAAAGTCATACCAACAGATATTATTCCAATTTGTGCAATCTGCTGCAATATGTTAAATACATTTTTTACAGTAAGAAAATCTGGAGACAACACAGCCATAACTACAATTAAAACAACTAATGCAATGACAACTCCTAGCTTATCCAGTATGTCATTTATACTAGTCTTTTTCTTTTTTTCAGTATCTTCTAACTGATTCATCATTCTATACCTCCTGTTGCATAATGCATTATTTTTTCTTGAGTAGCCTCATTCTTATTTAATTCTCCAGTTATTTTCCCTCTACACATAACTAATATTCTATCACTCATGCCAAGTACTTCAGGAAGTTCTGAAGAAACCATAATTATTCCTACCCCACTTTTAACTAAATCATTCATAATATTATAAATTTCTATTTTAGCACCTACATCTATTCCACGAGTAGGTTCATCCACAATTAAAACCTTTGAATCAGATAATAGCCACTTTGCTATAACAATCTTTTGTTGGTTTCCACCGCTCAGTGTACCTGCAATTTGTCTATATCCTGAAGACTTAATTGACAATTTAGATATATAATCTTTTATTTCCTTGACTTCTTTTCTAAGATTTAATTTTATAGGATTACTAATATATTTGCCAAGGGATGCTAAGGTTATATTTTGACCTACACCCATCTGTAAAACAAGACCCTCATCTCTTCTATTTTCCGTTACAAATCCTATACCATTTTTTATTGCTTTCATAGGGGAATTTATTTCAACTTTTTTACCTTTTAAATATATTTCACCAGAATCAAATGAATCTATACCAAATATAGCCCTCATTACTTCTGTTCTTCCCGCACCCATAAGACCAGAAAATCCTAGTATTTCGCCTGATCTCAAACTGAAATTTATATTTTCAAAAACTCCTTTTTTGGTTAATCCCTTAACCCTTAATATTTCTTCTCCTAAATCAACCTTTATTTTAGGAAATTTTTCTTTAATTTCTCTTCCTACCATTAATTTTATAAGTTCATCTATAGATGTACCTTTGATATTAACTGTTTCTACAGTTTCTCCATCTCTCATAACAGTAACTCTATCACCAATTTGAGCAAATTCCTCAAGTCTATGAGAAATGTATATTATAGAAACTCCTTCAGATTTAATTTTTCTCATTATTTTAAATAAATTATCTATTTCTTTTTCTGTCAGTGCCGCTGTTGGCTCATCCATTATTATGATATCAGAATGAACCGATAGTGCTTTTGCTATCTCAACCATTTGTTGCTGGGCAATTCCTAAATTCTTTATTGGTTTATCTACAGGTATATCTACATTTAAGTAATCAATCATCTTTTGTGCATCATTGTACATTTTTTTGAAATTAACCTTACCAGGTACCTTGGATTCAGGTTCTCTTCCAAGATATATATTCTCAGCAACAGTCATATAGGGAACTAAATTAAATTCCTGATAAATTATGCTTATTCCAAGTTTCTCAGCATCTTTTGGAGAATTTATCTCTACTTTGTTTCCGTTTAGTATAATGTCTCCACTATCTTTTGAATATGCTCCAGAAAGTATCTTCATAAGAGTTGATTTACCTGCACCATTTTCACCAAGTAAAATATGAACTTCTCCTTTTTTAACTTCAATTCCCGAATTTTTAAGAACTGTAACTCCTGAAAAACTTTTAGTTATGTTCTCCATTTTCAATATAGTTTCTGACAATATTACCCCCCCTTTTGCCACAAATTACGTAACTAAATATTTTACTCTTAGAAAATGTTAAAGCTAACATTTTCTAAGAGCAAATATAGAATTATTTTGCTTTATAAGTACTAACGTTACTCTTGTCTACTACAAAAGTCTTTGTCTGATCTAATTTATTTGCCATTTTTTCACCTTTTAAAGCTTTAGAACAATCTATTATACTTTCTTTACCAATTTGTTTTGGATCTGTATAAATTGTAGCAGTAGTTTCTCCCTGTGCGATTGAATCTAAAGTAGCTGGATTTCCATCTATACCAATAGTAACTCCATCCTTAACTCCTGCTGACTTGAAAGCTTGAGCTGCACCTATTGCCATTTCATCACTCAATCCATAAAACATATTTATAGCCTTATTAGCTTGATAAAGGTTAGTTGCAACATTCATGCCTTTTTCTCTCTGCCAATCAGCTGGTTGTGTAGCTACAATCTTTACATTTGAATATTTTTTAGCTTCATTTACAAATCCACCTTTTCTATTGTCTGTAAATACACCAGGAAGACCCTCTAGTACACCAACATTGAATTGCTTGTCTTTAAGTTTAGTTCCTAAATAGTCTGCAGCCTGAGCTCCTGCTTGTTTTTGGTCATATCCAACATAAGCATAAACATCTGCACCCTTTATTGGACTTAATGAGTTAAATACAATAACTGGTATCTTTGCATCATTTGCTTTTTTTACAACAGCAGCCATAGTTTTATCATCTGTGGTACATATTGCAATAGCATCAACTTGCTGAGTTATAACGTCTTCAACTATTTTTAATAATCCATTGAAATCGTCTTCTGTTTGAGGAGCCAATACTTTTATGTTAAATCCTTCTTTAGCTGCTTCTTGCTTTGCTCCTGTAACAGCCTGAGTATAAAATGGGCTTACAAGTGATGGTGGAATAAATGCTATCGTTTTCTTTTTACTGCTTGTACCAGAACTTGAAGTACTTGTACTTCCACATGCCATGAGACCTACACTTAGAACTAATACAAGTCCACATAATAGAATTGACCTCATGCTTTTTCTAATTGATTTAAATTTAATCATTTTTAAATCCCCTCTCCTTTTAATTAAAAAATCAAGTTTATATTGTAAATTTTTATTACTAATCTTAGCAATTGTAATTACTGTTATGGTCTTCATTGTATCCATATTAGTCCCTTATATTCCATTAAATGAAAGCGATTTCTTAAATTTATAATAATATTTGTTCGTACAAATGTCAATTGTTTTTTGTGATTATCAGTATTAATTTTTATATTTTGTCATAAAATTAACCTACTTTTTATTAATTATTATCTTTTGAATCTTAATGGCATATTTTGACATTCAAATTAAAAAATATAGAGAGTATCATCTCTAATGATAAAAAAACCATCAGAAAAGACACTCCCTATTATTTACTTCTTATTTATTTGTTATTTTATTGAAACTAAAACCTTATTTCACTTATTCATTTTTATATGTCAGTTACAATATTGTATAAAATCTGCAAGTACATTTATTAGTTATTTTCTGCACTCATTTTACTTTTTCTTAATTGTAAATCCTTCATAATGCGTGGATACTCTTTGTCAAGTCCATAACAGAGCAATAATATAATTTGAGCAACATATATTATTATTGGAACATGAATAAACAATGCTTTTATTGAAAATACCGCAGAACTAGCTTGTACTGCTTGTGCACCATTATATCCTCCCCAAGCTAAAATCCATCCTGTTATGGCTGTACCAAAACCTATACCCATCTTTTGTCCTAAACTACCTCCGCTATAAAGCAATCCTTCATTTCTTATGCCTGTTTTCCATTCCCCATATTCTATAGTATCAGGGAATAATGCCCACACTCCTCCTAGCAAGAAAGCTTGGCCAAAACCTTTAACAATTTGAGAAACCATAACAACTGTTAAACTATACGGATTTATTATTGTAATTAAGTAACCACCTATGCTTATTATTGAACCAATGATCATAGCATTTCTTTTTCCGTATTTATCATAAACTTTTGAGATCATAAGGAATCCCACTAATACTGGAGCTAAATATGCAATAGTTAATCCTCCAACTAGAGAAGAATTACCAAGAAGATATTTAGCATAATATACCGTACTACCTTGATTTATAGCATATCCAATACTATAAACTATAAAAAATATAGTTGCTATAAACCAATATTTATTTTGACATAAAGCCTTTAGACTAATCTTCAAAGGAATCTTTTCCTTTTTAATTGGTTTTACTCTTTCTTTTTGCGTTTTAAAAACATAAACAAATAATAATAAAGAAACTACTCCTAAAACTGAATAAGTTAAAGCCCATCCAGGTTGTTTTCCTCCAAATAAGTTTACTAATGGCATTGTAAGATTAGTAACAATTAATACTCCTATTTGTGCCAAAAACATTCTAAAAAGGTTTAATACTTCTCTCTGATGTTGATCTTGAGTAACCAATGAATTTAATGTACCATAAGGAATAGCAATTGCAGTAAACGCTATCATAAGTAAATTATAAGATATTACAATATATACTATCTTTCCAAAAGTGCTTATGTTTGGTACCATAAATATTGACACCGTTAACACAACGAAAGGAATTGATCCCCATAATATCCAAGGACGAGCTTTACCATACTTTGAATTAGTTTTATCAACAATTGTGCCCATTATAACATCTAAGACACCATCTAAACAACGTGAGAACAACATAATAGTTCCAATAATAGCAGCAGACATACCAACAACATCAGTATAGAAATAAACTACAAACATTCCCAAAGAAGCCCAAGTAAAGTTAATGGCTAAATCACCACATCCATAACCAAACTTCTCACTAAATTTTAAATTTTCTTTAAAAACATCTTTATCTTGTACTTTCATATCCACTTACCTTCCCACTCCCTTCATAATTTATTGAAATTACTTTATAATTAAAACATTCCAAGAAAGCTTTGGAAGAACAACTTTCGTACCATCACAATTTGAAAGATCTTTTTCCTTTACAGTAACGTTATCAGGACTTTCAAATGTATTTCTAAGTTCTAAGTCATCTCCAGATAATACAAATTGCTTAGAGATTTTACGATCTCCAAAGCCATTAAATTGAAGGTCTAATTCTGTGTCTTCATCCTGGTTACAATTTAATGCAAATACTCTAATTTCATCAGATTCCTTATCATAAACAGTAGCTGCTTCTACTAAAGGTAATTCGCCAAAATCACATTTGTAGCTTGCACCATTAACAGACGGTTTAAGTACAGTTCCTCTACCATAATTACTAACCATACTAAATGGATAATAAGTTGACTGTTTTAAAACTCCTCCATTTCTCTGCGTTGTAATAGGTGCTATTACATTAATTAATTGTGCAAGACATGCAATCTTTACTCTATCAGCATTATTTATTAAAGTTATTGCAAGTCCACCAACTGTTAGTGCATCTAAAAGACTATATTTTTCCTCTAAGATTGCAGGAGCTTCTTCCCATTTCTCAGCTGAAGTTACTTCAAAAGTCGTCAATCCCTGTAAATCGTCGAGACTATCAAGTTTTATATCCTGGAAGTTCCATACATTCCATTCATCTAAACATATTTTTATATCTTTTTCTTCCTTATTTTTTGCCTTTACATAATCAAGAACTCTTTCTGTATTTTTTATATGGTCATCAAGTTGTTTATATGATGCAAGAAAATTTGATGTTCCCTGATTAGTATTCATATTATAATTATGAGTAGATATGTAATCAACATAAGGATAAAGTTCTTTAAGTACAATTCTATCCCAATCCATGTAAGTAGGAAGCATTTCATAACTACTTCCACAAGCAACTAATTTAATATCTTTGTCTACCCATTTCATAAGTTTAGCAGCTTCACAAGCTTTTTTTGCATAGTCTTCTGCTGATAAGTGACCTGCTTGCCAGGTACCTTCCATTTCATTTCCAAGGCACCAATATTTTATATTATAAGGCTCCTTACTTCCATTTTTGATACGAAGATCACTCCAGTAAGTCCCGCCAGGATGATTACAATATTCTACAAGTTCAGCTGCACTTTTAACACTACCTGTTCCTAAATTAACTGCTATCATTGGTTCAATACCAGCTTTTTTTGCCCAACGACAAAAATCATCAATTCCAAATTGATTTGTTTCAACACTTGACCAAGCAAATTCCATTCTTTTAGGCCTGTTTTCCTTTGGTCCAATACCATCTTTCCAATCATAATTGGAAACAAAATTTCCGCCAGGGTAACGAACCAATCCCAATTTTAAATCTTTTATTACTTCCATAGCATCTGTTCTGAATCCATCTTCATCAGCCTTTTCATGTCCTGGTTCATAAATTCCACTATATACAGCCCTGCCTAAATGCTCAATAAATGAACTATATAAATTTTCATTAACATCTCCAATCTTAAAATGATTATCATAATAATAACTAACTTTTTTCATTTTATAACAATCTCCTTTCTTATAGATAAAATATAACTTAATATAACTTTTTAGAGAATTATAAATCTTTATAATCTGCAATAAATTATGATAGTACCTTTAAACCATATCACCGTACTCTTTCAAACATCATCGTAAGCCACTACATTACCAGGAGTATTTATACACTAACATTCCTCCTTTAATTTTATTTTTGAAAGCGATTACTTAAATTAATAATAATATTTGTTCGTACAAATGTCAACCTTATTTTATTTTTATAGGGATAAATCCCCGTATTTCTTAAAAATTTGATCATTTTATTAGTTTTTTTACAAAAAATGACCCTTATGTTATTCATAAGGGTCATTTTGAAAATTTTATTTTATTATGTGCATAAATTTAAATTGATGCTGTAGAACTTCTAATAACAATTTCAGGTTCATATAATATTGAATCACATTCACTAAAATGATTATTATTATTAATTAATCTAATAATTAACTTGGCAGCATCTATTCCCATCTTTTCCTTTGGATGAGTTATTGATGTTAATTTCGGTTCCATAATTGTTGCCATTGGAGAATCATCAAATCCAATAATTGATAAATCTTCTGGAACCTTTAATTTTAGATCATATGCAATATTTAACACCATGTATGCAATTTCATCATTATAGCAAAATATACCCGTTGGACGTTTTTCCTGTTTTAAAACATTCTTTATCTTTTCAGGTAGTAGTGTATTTGTTTCCTCTGACAGATAGGTTAAAATTTTATCTTGCCTTAACAATACATTACTTTCCTGACATCCAGTAATAAAACCATTCATCCTGTGCACACCTTGTAGGTCATCTACCTTGAAAATACCAGCTATATTCTTATGTCCTAAAGTAATTAAATACTTTGCAGCTATATTGCCCCCCTTTAAATCATCTACACATAAGCTTGGTACTTTAACTTGAGAATAAGATGCATTTATCATAATAAAAGGAATATCTTGCTCTATTAAATTGTTAAAATATCCCATGTTAGGACTTTGATATGCACTCTTTGTAGGCTCTACAATAAGTCCATCTATTTTGTGTGCTAATAAATTTTTTAAATTGCTGCTTTCAAGCATTATATTATTCTTCGTAGAAGATAATAAAAGGGAGTATGATTCATCATATAGTGTATCTTCAATTCCTCTAATTATATCAGGGAATATATAGTTGGAAATATATGTTGTAAGCACCCCAACATTCTTGTTGTTTGTCAAGTAAATTTCATTTTGTTTAAAATCAGATACATATATTCCACTTCCCTGCAATCTATACAAGTATTTCTCTGCCGCTAGATCACTTATTGCTCTTCTTATAGTATGTCTACTAACTTTAAATAGCTCCATAAGTTCCGATTCTGTTGGAATTTTTTCATGTGGTTTATATTTTTCATTAACTGCCCAGCTAATAATTTCTTCTTTTACTTTTTCATATTTATGTTTCATGTTTATCTCCTGCACAAAATAATAGTTTATTATATTACACCTCATATTATAATACATATCATATTATATTAAAGCATAAAAATATAAAAAGTAAAATAATTACAATCATCGAGCAATTTGTACTAATAAATTTACAAGTAAAATTAATATTTAATGATATAGCAATTGTTTGTGAAAAAGTAGTTATATTTGTTTAAAACGCTGTAATGAAACGCGATAATATCATCACTAAAAATAATTATTTAATAAGTAATTATCTAAATGCATTTAAAATAAGTACGTATGTTTTTTTATATATTTATTGACATGTACGTATATAAATGATATATTTATCATAAAAAACCGTTTACTATTATTGTAAGGGGGAGGTAATTCTATTGACTATAAATGAGGATAGATTAAAAGAAATTCAAAATGGTAAAACATCATTAGGAATAGAATTTGGTTCTACTCGTATTAAAGCTGTTCTTATTGGAAACGATTTTTCTCCATTAGCTAGTGGCAGCTTTGAATGGGAGACAAGCTTAAGAGATGGTATTTGGACCTATTCGCTAGAAGAAATCTGGAAAGGATTACAATATAGTTATCAAAAACTTTTTGCTGAGATAAAAGAAAAATATGGTGTAACACTTTCAAAAATTGGTTCAATTGGTTTTTCAGCAATGATGCATGGATATATGGCATTTGATAAACAAGGAAACCTACTTGTTCCATTTAGAACATGGCGTAATACTATGACAGAGGAAGCAGCCAAAAAGTTAACAGAATCATTTCACTTCAATATTCCTGAGAGATGGAGTATAGCTCATTTATATCAGGCTATTCTCCGTAAAGAACCTCATATTGAAAAGCTTGATTTTATAACTACTTTAGCTGGTTATATTCATTGGCAATTAACAGGTAAAAAGGTTTTAGGTATTTGTGATGCATCAGGAATGTTTCCAATTGATATGAATACTCATAATTATGATAAACATATGTTAGAAACATTTAATCACTTGCCAGAAGTTGAAAAGTATTCATTGAATGTAGAGAAACTTCTACCAAAAGTCTTACTAGCCGGAGAAAATGCTGGTGTCTTAACTCCAGAAGGAGCAAATAGACTTGATGTAAGTGGAAATCTTCAAAGTGGTATTCCACTATGTCCACCTGAAGGAGATGCAGGTACAGGAATGGTTGCTACAAATTCAGTTGCACCACGTACAGGAAATATCTCTGCAGGCACATCAATTTTTGCAATGGTCGTCCTTGAGAATCCACTTAAGAAGGTTCATCCAGAGATTGATATGGTAACAACACCTACAGGAGACTTAGTTGGAATGGTTCATGCAAATAATGGTTATTCTGATATAGACGCATGGGTTAATATCTTTCATGAATTTGCTGAAGCAATAAATGTCAACATTCCAAGAGATCTTCTTTATATGGGACTCTATACTCAAGCATTTCTAGGTGACCCTGATTGTGGAGGAATTCTTGCGTATAACTATTTTGCAGGCGAAAATATCACAGGTGTTCCGGAAGGTAGACCTCTAATTGTACGAAAACCAAAAAGTAATTTTAATCTACCAAACTTTATGAAAGCACATCTCTTTACTTCATTAGGAGCATTGAAAATTGGAATGGACATTCTCCTAAAAGATGAAGGCGTAAAGCTTGACAAGTTACTTGGTCATGGTGGCTTATTCAAGACACCTATTGTAGGACAAGAAGCAGTTGCAGCTGCAGTAAATACACCAGTATCAGTTATGGAAACTGCAGGTGAAGGCGGTGCATGGGGAATTGCACTATTAGCTAGTTATTTGAATAATAAAGAAAGTAACTCCACGCTAGCAGAATTTTTATCAAAAAAAGTTTTTGCTGGTTATGTAGCTGATGAAGTAAAACCTGAAGCAAAAGACGTTAAAGGTTTTGAACAATTTATGAAACGTTATAAAAAGGGAATTCCTATTGAACAAGCTGCAGTAGATTATTTAATCTAGATGAATAAGTTAAAAACAACTAAGATAATTTATCTTATTAGTGAAAGAAGGTTAGCTCATGTTAGAAGATTTAAAAGAAAAAGTGCTCGAGGCTAATTTGATGTTGCCAAAATACCATATGGTAACATTTACATGGGGCAACGTAAGTGGAATTGATCGCAGTCAGAGTCTTGTAGTTATTAAACCTAGTGGTGTTGAATATACAAAAATGAAAGCAAGTGATATGGTCGTTGTAGATCTTAATGGGAAAGTAATTGAAGGAGATTTAAATCCGTCAAGTGATACAGCAACTCACTTAGTATTATATAGAAACTTCCCTGATATCTTAGGCATTGTACACACACATTCTCCTTGGGCCGTGTCTTTTGCTCAAGCAGGTATTTGCATTCCTGCAGCTGGTACTACACATGGCGATTATTTCTACGGAGATATTCCTGTAACACCAAAGATGACTAAAGATGAAATAGTGACAGATTATGAGAAGCAGACAGGAGATGTAATTGTTAGAACATTCAAGGACAATAGTATTAATCCAAATGATATACCTGGAGTTCTTGTAAATGATCATGGTCCATTTACTTGGGGAACCGATCCTAAAAATGCAGTTCATAATGCAGTTGTATTGGAAGAAGTTGCAAAAATTACATATCATTCCTTACAATTAAATCCCCATAATATTAGAATGGATCAAGTTTTATTAGATAAGCATTTTAAACGCAAACACGGAAAAAATGCATACTATGGTCAAAATAATAAATAAAAACAAGGAAAGAGGGTCAATTATGCTAAAAAATAAAGAAATGGAATTTTGGTTTATTGTAGGCAGCCAACATTTATATGGTGAAGAGGCACTATCAGAAGTAAAAGAACATTCTATGGAAATTGCAGATGCTTTAAATAAGAGTGGCAAATTACCTTATCCTATTGTATTTAAATCTCTTGCAACTTCTGCCAGCCAAATAACAAAACTTATGAAGGAAGTAAACTACAATGATAATGTAGCTGGTGTTATTACATGGATGCATACATTCTCACCAGCTAAAATGTGGATTGCTGGTACTAAATTATTACAAAAACCATTACTTCATCTAGCAACACAATTTTACGAACATATTCCTTGGAAAACAATTGATATGGACTATATGAACTTACATCAAAGTGCTCATGGTGATAGAGAATACGGTTTTATCAATGCTAGATTAAAGAAACATAATAAAATTGTTGTAGGACATTGGAAAAAAGAAAATGTTCAAAAACAAATTGCTGATTGGATGAACGTAGCCGCAGGTTATATCTTAAGTCAAGACATCAAAGTTGCACGTTTTGGTGATAATATGCGCAATGTTGCTGTTACTGAAGGTGATAAGATTGAAGCTCAAATTCAGTTTGGATGGACAGTAGATTATTTTGGTATTGGTGATTTAGTTGCTGAAATGAATAAAGTTTCCCAAAAAAACATTGATGATACTTATGAAGAATTTAAAAAGATTTATATTATGGATGTAGGAGAAAATGACCCTAAATTCTATGAGAATCAAGTAAAAGAACAAATTAAAATTGAAATTGGACTTCGTCATTTCTTAGAAGCAGGCGGCTATACTGCATTTACAACAAATTTCGAAGATTTATATGGTATGAAACAGTTACCTGGACTTGCAGTTCAGCGTTTAAATGCTGAAGGATATGGTTTCGCAGGAGAAGGTGATTGGAAAACTGCTGCTTTAAGTAGACTTATAAAGATCATGACAAACAACAAAAAGACAGGATTTATGGAAGATTATACTTATGAATTAAGTGAAGGTAATGAGGAAATCTTAGGCGCTCATATGTTGGAGGTTGATCCAACATTTGCATCTGACAAACCTAGAGTTGTGGTAAAACCCTTAGGAATAGGCGATCGTGAAGATCCTGCACGTTTGATATTCAATGGATCTACTGGTAAAGGTACTTCAATGACAATGCTAGATCTTGGAACACATTATCGTTTGATAATCAGTGAAGTAAATGCTGTAGAACCTGCAGAGGATACTCCTGAACTCCCTGTAGCTAAGATGGTATGGAAGCCTGAACCAAACTTTGCTGATGGTGTAAAAGCCTGGATTTATGCTGGTGGTGGTCATCATACTGTTCTTACTCTAGGATTAACAGTTGAGCAAGTATATGATTGGGCCCGCATGGTTAATTTAGAATCAGTTATTATAGATCATAATACAAATTTAAGAGATATTATAAGAGAAACTACAAAATAATTAATTATATAAAGGTATGCTTATTATTTAATATTATCATAGCACAAATAATTAAGCATACCTAAATTATTTATCTTATAAAATTAAGTATTAAAGGAGTATATACAATGATAGAAAAAAGTGTTTTTGGTTCTTTTAAAGGAAACAACATTTACAAATATACAATGACTAATAAACATGGTATGAAAGTTTCCTGTATCTCCCACGGAGCTGCTTTAACAGAAATTGTTGTACCAGATAAGTTAGGCAACTTTTCAAATGTTTTGTTAGGCTTTGACAACTTAGATAGTTATATAAAAGATAGAAAAATGTTTCTAGGAGCAGCTATAGGGCGAGTAGCTGGTCGAATAACTAATGGCTCTTTTAAAATTAAAGGGATCTCCTATAACGTTCCTAAAAATGAAGGTAAAAATACACTTCATGGTGGTACTTATGGGTTCAATTCTCTCATATGGAATAGTAGCACAGAAGACTCTGAAGAAGCCACCAGTGTACTTTTTCAGAGGACTATATCTCCCGACGAAGATGGATTTCCTGGGACATTAAATGTAGAGGTTAAATATACACTTAATAACAATAATGATTTATTAATCACTTTTAGTGGATTAAGCAATAAAGATACACTTTTTAATCCTACAGTACATTCATACTTCAACTTAAATAATGACATTACAAAGTTGTTCTCAGGTCATACACTACAAATTAGTGCATCCCGTTATGCTGAAATTAATGAAGCCTTATTACCAACTGGTACTTTAAAAGAAGTTTCTGGAACACCTTTTGATTTCCAACAGCCTAAAAATTTGGAAGATGCAATTAAATATTTGCAAACTGAATCAGGCCTCAATGGCTTTGACCATCCCTTTAATGTAAATGGTAAAAATATTGCTACTTTAATTAATCATGATACATGTAGGCGCTTAGACATTGAATCAGATCGTAATGCTCTAATCGTTTATACTCTTAATATTAAAGATGACACTTGGAAAGTGCAAAATCAAAAATTAGTTTCCAATATGGGAATAGCTTTGGAACCGCAGACATTACCTGATGCAATTCATTATAAAAATTTCGGTGACATTATATTACCTGCAAATAAAAGAAAATGCTATAATATTAAATACCACTTTAGTTTAATTTAAAACAAGTTTCCACTAAATCCCAAAAAGTTACATAAAATAATGGACATAGGTTTGTGTAAAAACAAAACCTATGCCCATTATTACCTTGGCATTTTTATGCAATATGTATTACTTTATTTCAACTTTATATTTACTTCTCAATTCTTTATTAAATTTTGAATACTCATATTTCTGTCTTTCCTGTAATAATCCATTCTTAATAGCGTTCTTTACTTCGTCATAAGATGCTATAGAAGGTTCTATTTTCTCTTCCACTTTTATAAGGTGATATCCAAATTGAGTTTTTACAGGTTCACTAACTACATCTATATCTAAACTAAATGCAGCGTTCTCAAATTCTGGAACCATTTGTCCTCTAGCAAATTCACCTAAACTGCCACCTTGAGCCTTAGATGGACAAGTTGAGTATTTTTGTGCAGCTTCTTCAAAAGGCATACCTTCTGAGATCTCTTTTGAAATTTTCTTAGCTTTTTCTATACTATCTACTAATATATGCTTTGCTTTTACTCTTTCAGGCTTTTTATACATATCTTTATTGGCTTCATAATAATCCTGACTTTCTTTATCAGTTACATTAACCTTATTCATAACTTTAGATATAGCTATTTGAGTTAATATTTCTTTTTTAGCAGATTCCAGCATCTTTAAATACTCATCATCTTTTTCTAAGTTTTCGTCTTTAGCGTAACTATATGCTAATTCAAAAAATACCATCTCATTAAGTAAATATTTCTTACCTTCAGCTGTATTTAATTGATTTCTCTTATCTTGTGGAAATCTATTAATTGCTTCTTTAAGATCGCTTTCTTTTATTTCCATTCCATTTACAATTGCTAACACATTATTTTGCATATAAGTTTCTCCTTAATATTTTTATATTTTATACTTAATTATTACATAGTTCAATTATTTTTTCTATATAAAATAAAAAAAGTTTCAGATTATATCTGAAACTTTTGGTGGCCAGACCAGGAATCGAACCAGGGACACGAGGATTTTCAGTCCTCTGCTCTACCGACTGAGCTATCTGGCCAAAAAACTTACCTGGCAGCGACCTATTCTCCCACAGAGCCTCCCCTGCAGTACCATCGGCACCCTGAAGCTTAACCTTCCTGTTCGGTATGGAAAGGGGTGTTACCTTCACGTCATTACCACCAGATTTTATTGACGAAAATTGCTATAAGCTTCTCATATCTTCGTCAAGTCTTTCATTGCGGTGCTCATTTACACAAGTAAACTCTACTCCTCATTCAAGCCTTTTCTCAATGTGCTCGCTTCTATCAATTTTCATATATATTAACTTTTAAGAGTTCAAATTACTCTGTCCTCTCAAAATTGCACAGTAAACTTTTTTTCTTTCGTTTTTATTTGGTCAAGCCCTCGACCTATTAGTATCAGTCAGCTTAACAGGTTGCCCTGCTTACACCTCTGACCTATCTCCTCGTGTTA
>NZ_LROR01000016.1:0-677 GCF_001675205.1 Clostridium coskatii
ATAAACATTAGCTGCCTTTACCATTGCATCTGCAGCTTCAATTGAACCTACTAAACCTTTTGTTTCAATCATTCCTAATGCATCATATTTCATTTTTATTTCCTCCTAGTTTATAATTTATTTTTTTTATTTTTTACTTTGTATCTTATATCCTATATCTTCTAATATTAGTCTTCCTTTAAACCAGTTTTAGGAAGGATAGTTTCAACTTCAACGTGTGGACGAGGAATAACATGAACAGAAACTAATTCTCCAACACGCTGTGCTGCTGCAGCACCAGCATCAGTAGCTGCCTTTACAGCTCCTACATCTCCTCTTACCATTACTGTTACAAGACCACCGCCAACATGTTCTTTTCCTATTAAGTTAACGTTAGCTGCCTTAACCATTGCATCTGCAGCCTCTATAGAACCTACTAACCCCTTTGTTTCAATCATTCCTAATGCATCAGATTTCATTTTTATTTCTCCTCTCCAAATACTGTTATTTTATAATTTATAATTTTACTATTTTACTATTGTAATTTTTGATGAGTTGCCAACACACATTGCATTTGCTTCCTCTGTGTCAATATGGCATTCTAAAGCTGAAGTATCATTTGCTCTAATTGCAACATTATTATAAATTCCACCACGTGGTCCATCAACTTTAATACTTACTGTCTGTCCATCATGCAC
>NZ_LROR01000017.1:0-35156 GCF_001675205.1 Clostridium coskatii
AAGACTTATATACAAAATATTTAAAAGAGCTTCATTATTGTAAAAATATGCCTGCGTATAAGTTGATTTTTAAGTTAGAAACCCTATATATAGATAGTTAACTCTACAATTAAACTTATCCAAATTGTCAGTTTGATTTAAATGCTAAAGGTATAAATTCAACCAAGATTTATACCTTTAGCAATTTTAAGTGATTATAGATTTAGTTTTAAACTTTACAATCTATAGGATTTTCAATTGAAACTTAAGCTTATGCATAAAATGTAATGACAAAATTGAAAACACCTTCAAAAACTTTTCCATAAGTCTTAGTGAGGTATTTTAGAAAATCTTAGGGGCTTAGATACTGTTTGAGGCACGAGTTTAGCTAAGCTTCTTAGATTTTCAAAATACCGAGCTCTAGACTTGTCAAAAGTTTTTATGGTGTTGAAATTTGTCATTACATGGCCTGTATAAGTTAACTTTCTATATTGAAACTCTAATCAGTCTTCTACTTGCCTAGAATTTATTGTATAATACGTATACTTGTTATAAATACCAACTTAAAATATTTTGTCCACAAAATACTGTAATAACAGATGCTGCTGTAATAAATGGACCAAAAGGTATATAATCTTTTTTTGATTTCTTTCCCGACAAAATAAGTATTACTCCTATAATTGCCCCTATAATAAAAGATAAAAATAGCATTACAAAAGTGAACTTAAGTCCAAGAAACAAGCCGCATATAAGACAAATTTCCGCATCTCCCCATCCCATACCACCTTTTGTTATGAGAATAATAAGTACTAAAAGTCCACCGCCTGCTATACCTCCGTAAATATATGTCCTTATAGGCAGTCCATTATAATAATATATTCCTAAAAATACAAATGCTGAAATCAAACCTACTATTGTAGTTTTAAAATAAATATCTGTTGTATCAAAATCTATTATTCCTATGACAATCAAAATACTTATAAATACAACATACTTCACAATATCTATACTAATTCCAAACTTAATATAAAGCATAAGATACAATAAACCCGTAATAAATTCCACAATAGGATATTTTTTAGATATCTTTTCTCTACAATTTCTACACTTTCCCCTTAAAATAACATAACTCACTATAGGAATTAAATCATACCATTTAATTCTATTGCCGCAATTTGTACAATGGGAAGATGGATACACAATAGATTCCTGCATTGGTATTCTATATATGCATACATTTAAAAAACTTCCTATTATAGTTCCAAAAATAAAAATAATAATACCATAATAAATATACATATAAACTCCATTTTTTAGGGTAAAATTAAACCTTATGATTATAAAAAAATTTTATAATCATAAGGCCGGTTGCATCGTTAACTCAATACACACTAGATGCCCATATAAAGTGCATATCTCATCGTTTCCCTTTAATATATTGAATTATCTTTTTTAATTTTACCATAATTTTCTTAAAAATGTAAGTATTTTTAAAATTTTACTACTTTATTTTTTAAAGGGAGGCTATTACCCTGCTTGTTTCAAACTTTGCTGTTTTCATAAAACTTGTAAGTTCATTTGGATTAAGTGGTTTTCCAAAGAGGAATCCCTGCACATTTCTGCAATTAGCTCTCTCTAAGTATCTCAACTGTTCCACTGTTTCCATTCCTTCTGCCACTACCTCCAAATTTAAGTCATTTGCAAGTTTAATAAGATTTTTTACAATAATAAATTTTTTTCACATCTATCTATGCCATTAATAAAAGATCTATCTATTTTTATACCATCTATAGGTACGGTATATAGATAATTTAAAAAAGAATATTGAGTTCCAAAATCATCTACAAATATTTTTATTCCTATATCTTTTATATTTCTCAAGGCAGATGTGATTTTTTCAGTAGAATTAATAGCCGTCCTCTCAGTTATTTCAAAATTAATATATTCAGGCTTAACCTGCGTTATTTCCAATATATTTTTAATAAAAGTAATAAAAAAATCATCTTCAAATTGTCTTATAGATAAATTGACAGACATAATTAAATCAGAGTATCCAAGTTTATGAAGCCTTTTTGCCTCAAGACACGCCATATAAAAGACAATTCTGCCTACTTTCTTTATTTCGCCGCTTCTCTCTATTCCATCAATAAAATATGACGGTGTTAGTATCCCAAACTCTGGATGATTCCACCTA
Source organism: Clostridium coskatii (assembly GCF_001675205.1). Classification (NCBI taxonomy): domain Bacteria; kingdom Bacillati; phylum Bacillota; class Clostridia; order Eubacteriales; family Clostridiaceae; genus Clostridium; species Clostridium coskatii. Next base: position 2,174 of record NZ_LROR01000017.1, read on the forward strand.
ATAAGAGCTTCAACTCCATACACCTTACCGCTGTCAACGTTTACCTGTGGTTGATAATACAATATGAACTCATGATTAATGAAAGCATCCTGTATATCAGTTCCAATTTTTTCTTCCATAGCATTATTTTCATACATATTAGCATTAAAAAACTCATATGTACTACCACATTTCTTATTTACACAATTTAAAGCTATACTTGCATATTTAAATACATCATGTAATTCAACATTGTCATAGGGATACAGGGCTACACCAAGTTTTATCTCTATCCTAATTTTTTTACCAGCCAATAGAAATATATCATTATTTATACTTATTATTCTTTTAATAATCTTCACAGCATTATCTCTGCACTTTATATTAGGTATTATAAGCAGCAAAACATCTCCACCAAATTTATAAATATATGCCTTTTGATTGATACAGTATCTTACTTTATTTATAACATTATGTAATAAGACATTCCCATATTTATACTCTAATATATAATTGCATAACCCCAAATTAGTCATATTGAGAAAACATATTGCAAAACTATCTTTTTCCTTTACATACTTATGCATAAATTCATCAAAATTGTGGATAGAATAATTGAAATCATACGCATAACAATCTTTTTTTATTGGCATGTCTCACCACTCCTATATTTTGATAAATATTATAGAATATAACAAATTATATATGAAGATTAAATATTTTAATAATTCATTATATCATAATTTCAACTTAAATTCAAATTAATAGGATAATTGTATAAAATTAACTCACAGCTTTAAAGTGATTATTTAAATATATTTTCAACTTTTCTAAATAAAATTAAAACCACCAATTAGCTATCATATAACTAACTGGTGGTTAAGCAAATCCTAACTCTTTTGAGTACTTTGATCTTACCTGAATATTCATCACCCTTTTTCAATTACCATTACAATGTATTAATACACTATAAAAATTTAATTTATTATTTTTCTTCAAACACACTTTTTAAAAACTTCAATTAACTTTCTAACAAAATACTTACCTTTAAAACTACACTTCTTTATTACATAACACTTTAATTTAAACTTACCAAATTTCATACATTCTTGTTGAACATTCTTACAAATTAAATATTCACAAGTATTTTTCAGATATTCCTTATAACTTACTCCAGTGAATATTTAATCATATTTACTTTCGTTCTAAATAAGTGTATTAATATCTGATTTTTTAAACTTTCTACTCCTTTAAAACAATTTCCTTAGTACTCTCTTTGAGTTAGGATTGCTAGAAGAAGTTATATCTTTCTTCTTGACTTTATTATATAGTAAACGTTTATATAAGTCAACACTTTTTTATATTATTTTTGCACTCCTTTAGTGTAGGCCATAACTTATCTCTTTCAGAAAAAATAATATTGTCAATTCCCTCAAGAGGCCATTTTATATTTATATCAGGATCATTCCATATAATACCACCTTCATCTTCAGGATGATAAAACTCCGTACATTTATAACAAAATTCTGCCTCGTCTGAAATAACTAGAAATCCATGGGCAAATCCCTTTGGAATATAAAATTGTTTCCTGTTTTCTTCAGATAGTGTAACCCCTATCCATTTTCCATAGGTACTGGATCCATCTCTTAAATCCACGGCAACATCAAATACCTTACCTTTTACCACTCTCACCAGTTTTCCTTGAGAATAGTTTTTTTGAAAGTGAAGTCCTCTTAAGACTCCTTTTTTTGATTTGGACTGATTATCCTGGACAAATACCATATCAAGTCCCACTGCCTTAAAATCACTATAATTATAAGTTTCCATGAAGTACCCACGGTTATCTCCAAAAATACCTGTTTCTATTATGTATACTCCCTCTATTTCTGTTTTTACGAAATTAAATTTACCTATTTTAATCATATCCCTTCTTAGTCAATCCACAGTTCACAATTTTTTAATAAAGGATTTAAGTGCATCTTTCCAGTGCCTCATGTTATCACCAATAGTACATCGGAGCATCATATTATCAAGAGAAGAAAATTCCGGTCTTTTAGCTGCCCTGTTGAGTTTTTCCGAAGTCATAGGAGATACAGTGCAGTCTATGCCCGCATATTCCACAATCTTGCAAGCAAAATCATACCAGCTGCATTCGCCCTTACCACTGCAGTGGTATATACCATATTCACAAGTAAGAGCAAGCTTTAAAAGATGGTAGGCCAGATCCTCTGCATTAGTAGGATTACCTCTCTGATCATTTACCACATCTAAATGCCCTTTTTCCTTTGCAACTTTCAATATAGTGTATACAAAATTTTTACCGTATAAACCATATAGCCAGGACGTCCTTACTATAAAATACCTGCTGCAATTTTCTCTAATATACTGTTCTCCTAAAAGTTTAGTCTTTCCGTAAACACTAATAGGATCAGGCAAGTCACATTCCCTAAAAGGTATAGCACCTCTGCCGTTAAAAACATAATCAGTAGAAATATGTACAAGTTTTGTTTTTGTATTTTGCGAAGCTAATGCTAAATTTCTAGCTCCTAGGGAATTTACCTTAAAATCATTTTCAAAATCAATTTCGCACTTATCCACATTTGTGTAGGCAGCACAATTTACAATTATATCTGGTGTATAATCAGCCATAAAGTCTCTGACATCATTTAATTTGGTTATGTCCAATTCTTCCCTACTGGTGAATTTTACTTCAGCATCAGAGTAAATTTTATCAAGTGCTCTTATTTTAGATTTTCCCATAACCAAAATTTCTCGGAGCTGCCTAGCAAGCTGTCCTTTTCCTCCTGTAATCAATATCTTCAATTGTATTCACTCCTAAAATATGAATGATGATTTTTATCAAGTAAGCCTAAAATATATTTCCCATAAGCAACTTTTTTAAGAGGCTCTGCCAACTTTATCAGTTGATTGTCATCTATATATCCTTCTCTATAAGCAATTTCCTCTATACAAGCTATATAAAGTCCCTGCCTTGTCTGAACAGCCTCTACAAAATTAGCGGCATTTAAAAGTCCCTGGGGGGTTCCAGTATCAAGCCAGGCCATTCCTCTTCCAAAGAGCTCTACTTTAAGTTTGCCTCTTTTTAAATACTCATTATTTATATCTGTAATTTCAAGTTCTCCCCTTGAAGAAGGTTTTATATTCTTTGCTATGTCCACCACATCATTTGTGTAAAAGTAAAGTCCCGGTACTGCATAATGTGATTTTGGCTTTGAAGGTTTTTCCTCTATGGAAATAACATTAAAATTCTCATCAAACTCCACTACGCCAAAATTCTCAGGGTTGCTTACATGATATCCAAAAATGGTTGAACAGTTATGCCTGTCTGAAGCGGCCCTTAACCTTTCCGTAAAACCATATCCATGAAATATATTATCTCCTAAAACAAGAACTACATCGTCATTTCCAATAAATTTTTCTCCAACTATAAAAGCCTCAGCAAGTCCCTTTGGCTCATATTGAACTTCGTACTGAAAGTGAAGTCCAAGCTGACTTCCATCACCAAAAAGTTCTTTAAAAGCACCTGTATCCCTTGGTGTGGATATAATAAGAATATTGCGTATCCCAGCTAGCATAAGTACAGAAATTGGATAATAAATCATAGGTTTATCATATATTGGAACAATCTGCTTAGATATTGCCTTAGTCATTGGGTAAAGCCTGGTTCCAGAACCACCAGCCAGTATTACGCCCTTTCTCAAAGTTAACACCTCCTTTTTTTAGTTGAGAATTAATAGTTAAGAGTTCTACTTTCGCAGTTTAAAAACTTTGCGAAGCAATATTTTTAAGAGGACAGAGGACAATTGACAGAGGACAATGAAGGAATATTTTTCTCCGCTACACTACGAAAAATCTTTAATTTAAAAGAAACTTACGTTTTTTTGTTCCTAAGAAGTACTTTCTGAGCAAGCAATTATCTGAAAATCACAGATTTTAGAGCCTGCTTAAGCGATGTTTTGCTAATGAAAAACATCGCTTAAAAATAAATTAGTTTTCTGACGTAAGGAGGAAAGCTCACCTTCATTGTCTTCTGTCCTCTGTCCTCTGTCCTCTGTCCTCTGTCAATTGTCCTATAAAAAGTGCTTCGCAATTTTCTTATATTAAATCAAAATTCTATTATTTGTTCTTTGTTATTTGTTTTTGTACATTCTGTCATAGTACTTCTTATAATCCCCAGAAGTCACATTATTCATCCAATCTTTATTATCTAAGTACCACTTTATAGTTTTTATTATGCCATCCTCAAATTCTGTTTCAGGATACCATCCAAGTTCGTCTTTGATCTTTGTAGGATCAATGCCATATCTCCTATCATGTCCTTTTCGGTCTTCGACATATTTTATAAGATTTTCATCTACATAAGGATCTACATTGTCGTGTATATATGAAATTATTGTTTTAACTATATAGATGTTTGTTCTCTCATTATGCCCACCTATGTTATAAGCCTCTCCTAGTTTCCCATTATTGATAACCATGTCTATAGCTTTACAGTGATCTTCTACATAAAGCCAATCTCTTATGTTAAGTCCATCACCGTATACTGGAATATCTCTTTTATTTGCACAATTGTTTATGACAAGTGGAATAAGTTTTTCAGGAAATTGATAGGGACCATAATTGTTTGAACAGCGGGTTATATTTACAGGCATTTTATAAGTATCAAAATATGCCTTTACCATCAAATCAGCAGACGCTTTACTTGAAGAATAAGGGCTGTGAGAATCCAGTGGAGTTTTTTCCGTAAAATATCCTTCTTTCCCAAGTGACCCATAAACCTCATCTGTGGAAACTTGAAGATATTTTTTGCCCTGTTTAAATTCACCTTCTAAAGTCCATGCATTTTTTGCAGTATCTAAAAGTGCCACAGTGCCCAGAACATTTGTCTTTACAAATACTTCAGGATCTCTTATGCTCCTGTCTACATGAGATTCTGCTGCAAAGTTTATCACATAGTCTATATCATATTTTTCAAATAGCTGTTGAAGTTTTTCTCTGTCACATATGTCTCCCTGGACGAAGATGTAGTTAGGATTTTTAGATATAAACTTTAAGTTTTCAAGGTTACCTGCATAGGTTAGTTTGTCGTAGTTTATTATTTTTATATTTAAGTATTTTTTTAACATGTAATGAATAAAGTTAGAGCCAATAAAGCCTGCTCCTCCTGTTACCAGATATGTTTTCATATAGGTATCCCTCACTTTTTTAAAGAACAAAGTACAAAGTTCAAATATCAAATTTAGTCATCATCAAATCTTACAATATCATCTTCTTCTAAATAATCACCCATCTGAACTTCAATAATTTCAAGAGGTATCTTCCCTGGATTCTCAAGTCTGTGTTTTTGTCCAGGTTTTATAAAAATACTTTCTCCTGCAGATACCAACTTTTCTATATCATCTATTGTAACTTTTGCCATACCCTTAACAACTATCCAATGCTCACTTCTATAATAATGCATCTGATAACTTAACTTTTTACCCTGACTTAATTTAATCCTTTTAATTTTAAATGAATTTTTCTCTTCTTCTAGAACTTTATAGTTCCCCCAGGGTCTGTAATCTTGAACATGATATTCTACCCTACTATCATTTCTTTCTTTTAAAGTTTCTACAATTTTCTTTACCTTTTGTGACTTGTCTTTTTTACAAATAAGCAAGGCATCTCTATTATCAACTACAATTAAATCATTAATACCTACAGCTGCAACTAACTTGCCTTTTCCCGAATATATGTAATTATCCTTTGAATCAATAATTATACTATCAGCATGAGATATGTTACTATTTTCATCTTTATCAAAAACTTCATAAAAAGAATCAAAACTTCCAAGATCATTCCAACCTATATCTACGGGTTTAACCGCAATATTTTTACTTTTTTCCATAATGCCATAGTCCATTGAAATTTTTTCATCTATTTTGCTAAAAGCTTCCTTTATGGTATTACTACTTTTAAAAGCATTATATATATTCTCAGCATAAAGCTTTACTTCATTTATAAATATCTCAGTATTAAACATAAATATTCCTGCATTCCAATAATATCCCCCATTAACATATGTAACAGCTGTCTCATAATCGGGTTTTTCTTTAAACTCTTTTATTTCATATCCATTTAGTTTTTTATTTCCCGGCGCAATGTACCCATATCCGGTATTCGGACTATCCGGTTTAATTCCAAAGGTTATAATTGAATCTTTAGTTAACGGTTCTGAACTTTTAATAATATTTGCAAATTCCTGACCTTTTATAATCATATGATCAGAAGGAAAAACAACTACTGTATCATTACCTTTTTTAGCTATTTCATGAACACCTGCATAAATTGCAGGGAGAGTATTTTTAACTTCAGGTTCAACAATTATATTAGATTCATTATATTTATAATCTAATTCTTCAACTTCACCCATTACTAAAAATTTATGCTTTTCATTCGTTACTACATATATATCATCTAAGTCTGCCAATAATAAGCTTCTCTTAAAGGTTTCCTGAAATAAGGATGGTTTACTACCTTGTAATTTAATAAATTGTTTTGGATATCTGCCGCGGCTCAGCGGCCATAGTCTTGTTCCACTTCCACCTGCCAGGATTATTACTTTCATTACATCAACCCTCCCTTTAATTCAGCTCCTTAATCTAATACATTTGTTACTACTATAACTTTCCCATATCAATTATCATATTTCTTAAATTCCTATAATATAAAATAAGCGTTATACTACTAAGAATCACAATATATAAGATAAAATTTATATTTATAAAGCCAATAGCTATACATATAACTGTAAATGATGTAAATTTCAGATACACCTTTAAAGTGTTCCTTATGAAGCTTATTTTTAAGTTCAATATTTTTAGATATATGAAATGCTGCATTATGGAATACAATATATTGGTCATCAAGGTTGCCAAGGAAACTCCAATTATCCCCATGCCTGATTTAATGAAAATATAATTAAGAATGACTGCTGCTGCAGTTGCTAAACATTGCAGATACACTGAATATATCTGCTTTTTATTTGATACGGTAAAAACATTGGCAAAATAGGATATTTCGCTGAAAACTCCACCAAAAACTAATATTCGATATATATCAATACTTACAGAATATTTAGGTAAAATCATATTGGTAAAAGGTTTTATTAATATTATACCTGCTAAACATAAAACTACTCCTAAGACTTCTACATACCTAGTATACTGTTCTATTCTTTTTAAAATTTGCCTTCTGTCATTATTTCCATTAATGTACAAGTTCTTTATGACTTTAGGATAATATAAAAACAAAACCGAAGATATGAATACCATAGTCCCATTCACAAGCTGATTTGAAAATGTGTAGTATCCTAAATCCCTGTATCCTAAAAAATTAATTGTCATCAACCTATCAACTGTTGTTAGAATATAAAATCCCAAATTATATATAAGTAATGGAACCCCAACTATTATTAAATCTTTTAAAACTTTTTTATCTATACTCAGTTTAATCTTTTCACTATTTTTATAACCATAGATAAAAACTATAATATCCGCTATGAACATAGATATTAATACAGAATATATTTTAAAATATTTTATAGATATGATTATTAACACAAATGATAATACATTATTGATAAGCTCTATAAAATTTATCTTTCTAACCTTATTAACCAATCTATAATAATTAATATAGAAACTTCTATACTGCTCCAAAATTCCTATAATAAAAACCAACAAAATATAATTGCCTAAATTATCTTTATATATGAATTTAGCAATTATACCAGCTGCTATTAATAATATTGACAATATGAATAATGCCGTAAAAGATGTACTAATAACTTTACCCGCTTTATCTTTCTCATTAGTTGATTCATATATAACATATTCTCTATTCATGGAATATAATATTCCCAGATTAGAATAGGATAGATAGCTTAAAACAAGCAGCAGATTGCCGAGTACACCTAATAATTCAGGTCCAAGTGCCCCAGCATTAATTATTCCTTTTAAAAATGCAATAATTAATGCTATATATTTAATAGAAGAATACTTTAATAAGATATTTATTCTACCATTACTAAAAATTTTCTTAAGTTTCATTACTATATATACCGCCTTAACTATTTTATCCGATTGCTACCATAATATTTTTACAAAGCTTTTCAGCTCCATTTTTATCAATAACTATACTCTGGTTATAATTCATCTGTTTTCTCCTATTTAAGTCACTGCACAATTCTTCTACTGTATTTACTAACTTTTCCTTATTTAATTTATCTATAGGACCTAAATTGATTATTAATTTTTCTTGTTCCATTTTTTTAGCTATTTCCTTTTGGTTTTCTGCAATTATCAATCCTAATGCAGGCACTCCGCAGGCTGCCAATTCATACAGCGTGCTCCCACAAGCTGATATAGCTATATCACACCTATCCATTAAAGCTTTCATATTTGTGTTAAAGTGTAATTTAATGTTACTGTTCATTTTCTCATAGTTACTAAGCTCATCTATATATTTGAAAGATGGTCCAACTACAACATGAAAATTGTATCTTAATTCTTTTATAAGTTGTAAAATTTTTGCTGTATAATTATTAAAATCTGACCCCCCTAGAGTTATTAAAATATCTTTTACAACTTCATTTACCTTCTTAATTTTTGATTTTCTAAATTCATCTCTCAATAAAGCAAAACCAGGTCCTAAAAATAATATTGTCCTTTTGTCAGTATTATAATTTAAATATTCTGCATTTATATTTTGATTTATTATAAAATCCACATCAAAATGATATAAATTCATATCATCAAAATATCCGGTCTTTTTAAATAACTCTTTTGTTTTAGTAAAATAACGTTCATCTACATCATAACTGTCTGTTATCAGACAATCACACTGAATCCTTTCTAATTCCCCTAATACATTATTTTCATCTATAGTAATTACTTTAAAGCCTTCATTTTTAACTTTTTCTATGCCATAACTATACCTGCCACTTAAGGGTTTATCTATTCTGCATAAATAAAAAACATCATTAGTTTTCGCAAGTTCCTTAGCTAAAACCAATGTTCTCATAATATGCCCCATGCCTATTTGAGAGCCACCATCCGCTCTTATTGCAATTGTAGCCATATAATCACCCTATTTAACATATTTCCAATGCAGTGGAGTACCTTTTAGTAAATTTTCACCAGCAGTTCTTCCTAAAATATTATCTATGTATTTAGGAGGTAATCCAAATCCTGGTCTTATTGATCTAACATTTTCCTCTGTAAAAGTTTCCCCTGCTTTAATATCTTTTACTGCAAATAAAGATCTGGAGAATGCTCTGTTTTTCATCTGCTTTTCTGTTAGTTCATAGCTAACTTTTCCAATAGCTTTCTCAGTATTTCGAATTGATTGAACCATACTTTTTAATTCATGTGGTTCTAAAGAAAATGCAGCATCCGGTCCTCCATCTGCCCTTGAGAGTGTTATGTGTTTTTCAATAACTTTTGCTCCAAGTGTTACAGCTGATATAGGAACTTCTATTCCTAATGTATGGTCGGAAAGGCCTGCTATTACGTCAAAAGTTTCTCTCATATTAGGAATAGTTTTTAAATTAACTTCTTCAAATGGAGCAGGATAGGCACTAGTACATTTAAGAAGAATTATCTGATCATTGCCAACTTTTTTACATGCATCTATAGCTAATTGAATATCTGAGATTTCTGCTATACCTGCTGCTATTATCATAGGTTTTCCCTTGGAAGCCATATATGTAATCAATGGTATATCAGTAATTTCAAAAGAAGCTACTTTATATGCCGGTACATCCATATCTTCCAAAAAATCTACTGCTGTTTTATCAAATGGTGAAGAAAAGCAAGCAAGACCATTTTCTTCGGCTATTTTCTTTAATTCAGGCTGCCATTTCCAGGGCATATATGCCTCTTCGTACAGATCATGGAGAGTTTTTCCATCCCATAAAGTACCCTGTTTTATTTGAAAATATTTATTATAACAATCTATAGTTATGGTGTCTGCAGTATATGTCTGCAATTTGACAGCATCTGCTCCTGCATCTTTTGCAGTATGTATAAGCTTTACTGCATTATCAAAACTGCCATTATGATTAGCTGAGATTTCTCCTATAATAAATGTTTTACTAGTTTCATTGATTTCAAAATTTTTAATTTTTATATTTTTGTTCATTAAAATCTCACCTACTTAAATTTTTCTCAAACTTCATATTATAATCATCATTTTCTACCAAATTATAATGTAACTTTTCAAATATTTTTACAGAGTATATGTTTTCTTTTTTAACATAAGCTGTCAGTATAATATTCTTGTTTTCTTTCATAAGCTTATCCTGAAGCTTTTCCAAAATCTTATATCCATAACCTTTTCCACGAAATTGCTTTGATATGCTATAACTTACTACATTTTCATTTCCCTTTTTCTCAACTCTAACTATTCCTATGTTTTTATTGGAATCGGCCAATAAATAGATAAAACAATCCGGATCCTTCAATTTCTTAAAATACCAATTTACATGCTCCTCATATGGTATTTCACTATTATTAAAAGAATTTTTTCTTACCTCATCCTCATTTACCCATTCATATATTAAATCACAATGGCCTTCACCAGCAGGTATCAAAAATAAGCTGTCATCAACTTTTTTCTGTTCTATATACTTATTGATTTCTTTTACTTCAGGGTTTTTCTCTAAAAATTTTACTATTTCATTCATACCAAAATAATCTCTATCTTCAAATTGTTCATATATTATTGATATTAACTTAAAATCCTCTTCTGTATCTAGTGTCCATCTTAAATCTGAATAATCTATTTTATTTTTATATTGAAAAATATTGAAAATATTATCGTTATCCCAAATATAGGGTGTTACATGTTCCCTGTCTCTTTGAGATGTTGATTCATTAAAAGCTTTCTCCAATGCGCAAAAACTAAATACCTCCGTATCTAATCCTCTTGGATAAGTCCTGTCTATAGTATTGCTTACATAATCGTATTTTTCTCTATTTTCCATATAACACTGAATTATACTTTCAGTAACTTCACTATCTATGAGCGGGCAGTCAGATGTAACCCTAACAACCACATCCGCACTATTTTCTTTAGAAGCATAATAATATCTAGATAGTACATCATCCTCCGAACCCCTAAAACATTTTACCTTTAATTTTTCACATTCTTTTACAATAACATTATCCTTTTCTAATGTGGTCGTAGCTATTACTATTTCATCTACATTTTTTATTCTTCTTAATCTATCTACATCGTGCTCCAGAACAGTTTTACCACAAATCTCTTTTAATACTTTCCCTGGAAACCTTGTAGAACTAATCCTTGCCTGTACAATACAAACTACCTTCATTTCAGTCACTACCTCTTATAATAGTTTATTACTTTTTTAACTCCATCTATAACATCTGATACATCTTCATCTGTCATCTTAGGAAATAGCGGTATAGTTATCATTCTTTCATATAATTCTTCTGCATTTTTGCACAGGCCCTTTTGATAGCCTAGCTTTTGGTAATAAGGATGTAAGTATACGGGAAGGTAATGTACATTCACTCCTATATTTTCAGCCTGCAAGGCTTCAAAAATTTCTTTTCTTGTACAAGTTAATTTTTCCAAGTTCAACTTAATTACATATAGATGCCACCCTGAATTAGAAAATTCAGCTTCACAAGGAGTAGTAATTTCAGCTACATCTTTAAAAGCTTCATTATATGTTTTAGCTATGTCTCTTCTTCTGCTTATGAATTTATCTATTTTATTCATCTGACTTGCACCTAAAGCACATTGAATATCCGTAATTCTATAGTTATAACCTAAGTCTATCTGTTCATAGTACCATGGACCTTCATTATGAGTTATCAAATCTTTATCTCTGGTTATTCCATGACTTCTAAAAAGAATCATTTTTTTATACAATTCATCATCATCCGTAACTACCATACCACCTTCGCCGCTGGTTACAGGTTTTACCGGATGAAAACTGAATTCTGTCATTTGTGCCTTTGTACCTACTTTTTTACCTTTATATTCACTTCCTAAGGCATGCGCAGAATCTTCTATTATTATGAGATTATTTTTACCTGCTATTCTTCTTATTTCATCTATATCAACAGATTGTCCTGTAAAATCTACTGGAATTATTGCTTTAGTTTTACTTGTTACTTTCTTTTCAATTTCTTTTGGATCTATGTTATATGTCTTAGGATCTATATCTGCAAATACAGGTGTACCTCCACAATATAGAACACAATTAGCTGAAGCTGCAAAAGTTATAGGTGATACTATTACTTCATCACCTTCTTTTATTCCTGCTGCAAAACAAGCCATATGCAGTGCTGCAGTACCACTAGCAACTGCCACCGCATGCTTTGCCCCTACATAGTCTGAAACTTTTTTTTCAAACTCTCTCACAGAAGGACCAGTGGTTAGAAAATCACCTTTTAGAACTTTTACTACTGATTCTATATCTTCTTCATCTATATCCTGCCTTCCATAAGATAAATATGTTTTCCTTATTGGTCTTCCACCATTGATTGCCAATTCATTCATTAATTATCTTCCCTTTCTATTTAGTGGGCATTACTTCATCATAATGTATATCATTAACTTTATATGCATCAAATATACCTAATCTATACATTTCCTGTCTTAGCTCATTTACTGTAAGCCACTGCGTGTTATTCCCAGAATTATATTCAAATCCTTCTTCTATTAGCTTTCCACCAGATGTAAAGTGTTTATCAAAACTCCACCAATCAAAATGAGGATAGATAATATAATGTTTTTCATATTCATAAGTAGTTCTTGAATCATCTCTTGTTATCATAATTTCATGCAGCTTTTCGCCTTCTCTAATTCCTATTTCTTTTATAACAACATCATCAAGCATTGCTTTAGCTAAGTCAGTTATAGTGAAAGAAGGTATCTTAGATATATAAGTTTCTCCACCTTTTGATTCATCTAATGCCTTAAATACTAATTCAACACCCTCCTCTAAGGTTATCCAGAATCTCGTCATTCTGCAATCAGTTATAGGTAATTCTTTTATCCCTTTTTCAATTAAAGACTGAAAGAAAGGGATAACTGAACCTCTGCTTCCTGCTACATTACCATATCTAACTACAGAAAATACAGTCTCATTTCCTCCTGAATAAGCATTGGCAGAAATAAATAACTTATCTGAAACAAGTTTCGTACCTCCATATAAATTAATGGGATTAACAGCCTTATCTGTTGAAAGTGCAACTACCTTCTGAACCCCTCTGTCTAAAGCTGCATCTATTATATTTTGTGCTCCATCAATATTAGTTTTTATTGCTTCGAAAGGATTGTATTCACAAGCCGGAACTTGCTTCATTGCTGCAGCATGTATAACATAGTCTACACCATTAAATGCTCTATAAAGCCTATCTCTATCTCTAATATCACCTATAAAAAACCTAATCTTATTTATTTTATCAGGGCACCTTAGCATAAAATCCTTTTTCATTAAATCTTGCTTAAATTCGTCTCTTGAGTAAATAATTATTTTCTTAGGATTATATCTTTTTAAAATCATCTCAGTAAACTTTTTTCCAAAAGAACCAGTTCCTCCAGTAATTAAAATGGATTTATCATTAAGCATTTATTGTCCTCCTATTATTTCATCTTTTATGCTGTTAACTATATTTTTAATGTTTTCATCTTTAAAAAAGTTTTTATCAAGCAAGTGGCTATTTAAATTCCCTTTTCTTAAGCTTCTTATACAAGCTAATATAAAACAATTTCTATTATTTATTCTCTCACCCTCGCATCTATCCCAATCTCTTAATGCAGTTATTATATTATCTCTAAATTCCTCAAAATTATTACATTTAAAACTGTAATCGTATTCATTATAAAACACATTTCCAAATACAAACACCGGCTTATCTTTCACTATAGCCTCATATCCTGTTGTATTGGTCAAGGTTACTACTCCCATAGATTTTTCTATTAACGCATTCATACTGAATTCAGGATGAACTAACTTTATATTAGGTACTTTTTTTAGCTCCTTGTAAAATGACAATTTCCTATTTGCAAACATTGCAGGATGTTCTTTGACGTAAATATAAGTTCCACCAGGTATGGACTTGGCTAGATTTTCTATAAATGCAAGCTGATTTAAATAGTATGGTGCAAAAGTCATTGTGGAGGATTCAGGTTGATAATGCAGTGGTGTTAAATAATATCTTTTATTTAAGTTCACATTATCGTAGTATCTCTTAAGCAATAGTGACTTTATTGGAAACACAGCTTTCTTAAGTTTTTTGTTTATTTTTTCAGATATTTTGGGAGATTGATCTGCTGAATATTTTAAATCTATGTGATAGGACTTCATATATTTTTTTAATCTAATTACAAAACTTTGCATATATAACTTTCTAAACAAATTTTTGAACTTAGTTTGTTTGCTAAATTTCATGTAATCAGGTGCAGCTTGTTTTTTAAATTTCTCCAAATATTTATTAAGATATTCTCTTTCCTCTTGTGAAAAGCCATTCTTTTTATAATTAATATAAAGCTCTTTCAATCCATGACGTCTGCCCAATACATCTGAAAATTCCATCTTGTTACTGATTCTGCCATGCCAAAAAAACAGGTACTTTATTTTAAAATGCTTACTAAGATAGTAAAATATCAAATCACTTGAACTAGACAGCTCACCTATAATAACATCGTATTGTGTTTTTTCAAGCAGCATTAAAGAAAACTTAACAAGCATATATATAATTTGTTTTCTATGATTTTCACTGTAATTTATCACAAGCCTATCTGCATATAAAATCTTATTTACTGGTAAATTATAATTTAATTCAAATTTATACAGTTCATCATCTATATTTACACTTTCCCCTATGGATGTCTTACAAAATTCCGTAAAGTCATATATGTTTCTAAATACCTTTTCTTTCTTATTTAATTCATAAACATCTAAATAGTTGCGGTAACTAAACACACAACTGTCAGCAAAGCTGTTCTCATTATCAGACAATATTTCTTTAGAAATAGTGTATTCTCTTTTGGGTGCCTGCTTAGTTAAATATAAAATTTTCAATTTACTCACATCCATCTATTCTATATAACTTTTCAAAACATCTAAAACAAATACATTATATATTTTTATCAAATAGCTATAATCCATATCACCATAAATCCTATTTTCACTACAAAATTGATTTATTAATTTATCTAGTCCTAAATTGATGATTGTCGAATTATTTAATAGTGTGCTATCATTTAACCTACCTTTTACTATCTTTCCAAATTGATCGTTAAAATATAAATGAATTGTACTGGAAACTGCTTTTTTTCTTCCTGCTAAATTAATAGGTACATTTTCATCTTTTAACATTCTCATCAGTAAATATTTATTATTTATTGTAAATCCATTTCCGAACCCTGATTTGCCAATATATCTCTTGTTGGAATATTTAAATGGTATGGAAGCACTGACTTCTGCCAACTTAATATCATAAAAGGGAAATTGGCATGTATTATAGTAGTGATTGCATAGACTATCCATATATTTAATGTCATCTGTGTACTGCTGACCCCATCTTAACCAGGTAATTTCATTAAATAACTCTTGATAGCTTAACTTTTCATATTCTATATTCTCTTTTATCTCTTGTTTTAACATGCTGTTTACATTATTGTTATCTATTGAACAATGTAAAAAATATTTAATCAAATATTTCTCCATATGTTCAGCATCCTTACATCTCTCCAGAGCTCTTGTAATTTTTTTATTGAACTTTAAAGCTGCAAGCTTTTTACCTAAAAAAGGAAGTACTTTAGAACTAATTTTATTTCTAAATATCATATCATCTAAAATATTAACGTATGGAGTGTGCAGCCTTGTGTCCTGACCTGTAAATATATTGTATCCATTTAGCTTTAATGATTTGAAAATACTTCCTATATACATCACACCCCAGTAAGGAAAATTCAGGTTTATTATATCTTCCAATATTTTTTCATTAATATCAGATGGATCTATTAACACTTCCCTATGCTTTAATCCAAAATAATCTGCCACTTTTTTCGCATATGGAGCTTCACTATTTTTTTGGTTTTTCACTGATACATTAAATGATTCCAGTGAACTGGTTGTGCAATTTTTTAAGGCATAACACATAACATTAGAATCTATACCACCTGACAACATTATTCCATTAATTGAACCTACTCGTTTTTGATGAGATTTTATTATTTTATTTTTTAAAGTTGATATTGATTCTTCCAAACTCATATTATTGTTAATTTCATACTTGAAACTATACACTTTTTCTTTTTTTAAAGAATTGTTATTTAAGTTAAATTCATAAATATATGCTCTGCCTATTTCATAAACACCTTCGTATAACGTATATGGCTCCATTAAACAGTCCATCACATACAGCTGTTCAATTGCAAAATTACTAATTTCAACCTTTTTAATAGCTTTTGCAATACTATGAACATGCATTGACATAACCAATGTGCCATCTTTATAAAAATAATACATAGGTACAACACCATTTGGTGTTCTGAAACTATATATTTTATCTTCTACTTTATCTATAATAATAATTGCATAGTCAACTTTATATAATAAATAATTAAATAACTCTTTGCAGACACTAATATCTATAAAGCTTAAATTTTCAAATAATTTTCTTATATCATACTTGCTCTTGGAAAAAAACAGGATTTCATATCTATCCTTATGTTTAAAATATTCAACTGTTTTAGTGAAATATATATTGTACCTATCTTTTTTTATATTACTAAAATTATATTGCTCTCCAATAAATTTGCCATTTAACTCTACATTACTATCATAAGAATTTAGAAAAAATAAATTATCCTGTAATCCTATATCCAAGTTATCTCCTCCATTAATCAACTATTTTTCTATATACCTTCTTATTATTAATAGTGCCTATTTCTTTGTAACCAATTTTGTCATTATTCAATTTTGATATTGGTTTTGCCGGAATGCCACCTATTAAATATCCTTCACAATTAATTGATTTAGTTAATATACTGCCCATTCCTACAACATTGTTACTATTTACTTTTAAGCCAAAGTTAAATTTTACACCTGCCCCAATATATATATTGTTCAGTAACTTAATTTCACCTTGAACTCTATTATTTTCCAGATCAAATCCATGTGTCCAAAATTCAGTGCCATTACCTGCAATTGTGCACTTATCACCAATATAAATATCATCTGTTAAGTCAAAATAATGCTTATTAACAATAGTAGTAAAACTTCCAATAACAATATTGCCCCCAAATCCAAGTCCTACATTATTATTGTGTAAGAATTTATTATCTCTTACAATTACTGTATTGCTTCCAACAATTACATTCTTACAACTTTTGAAAAAATTATACTTCAATATTGTAGAGTTTTCTTTGATTACTATTCTGCTGCAATTCTTAATTAAATTGAAGTTTCCTATAACACTTCCTCTTCCTAATTCAAAATAAACAGCATCAATATAAGAAAATCCAATTTTGCAGCTTTTATCTATTTTATAATGCAATAATTTATTGTATAAATATATTTTTAGCCTACTTATTGGAACAAGCATTAATAAGAAATTTTTTATTTTCATCATGACACCTCTGATCTTTCTTTAGCACTATTACTTAATATTACTCCATAAATAATCCAATTAATTGGATTGGTAAAATATCCTCCTCCTATTTGATATAAAAATATGAATATTAATAGTGCATATTTAAAAGTATCCTTATTAATATGTTTCCACATATAAACAAAAAGGCAGCCCAGATAAAATAAAAGTAATAATCCTCCTTCTGCTATTGCATACATAAAGGAGTTCGCTATCTTACTTACTAATCCATATGAAAGCAACATATATTCATAATAATCCGTGTTTAGATTTCCAAAGCCAATTCCTAAAAATGGATTAGACTCTAAACATGCTTTCATTCCATTAAATCCTTTAAATACCCTATAGTTAAAAGAAGAATCCGATCCGCTCATAATAGCTTGAAGCCTTAATACTATAGAACTCTGAAAATAGTTAACGAAAATAAAAATTATTGGAATCATACATAGGATTACATATATATATATAATTTTTCTTCCAACTGTAGATTTTTTTAAATTATCACGACCCAATATAAATATAACTGTAAATAAAACTAGTACAATTCCACCTAAACCACCTGAATATGCCATAATTACTAAAAGGATAACTAAATATAATAAATTCTCATAGTTTATAAAAAGCTTCTCGCAATTATTATTGTAAAATAAGATAAATAAGGCTAAAACTGCAGCATGAAATGATAATTCACTAGGCTCTATATATAAAAGTTTTAATCTGGTTGTAAGGAATTTATTAGTTAAATCATTAAATATCCAAAAAACATCTGTTTTCACAAATAAGCTGATAACAAATAGTAACATCAATAGTAACACAGCATATTTATATAGTTTAGTAACATCAATTCTGCTAAAATTATTTTTTACTGTATTTAATAAATATAAACATAAGAACATCTTACCTACAGATGCTATTCCTTTTTCAACATTCAAATCATGCAGCATAAGAATTTGGAGTATATATATAATGATTATGGGCAGTAAAAATATAAATGTAGTTGATATATTACGATATCTAAAAAAAAGGATATCTTTTAATATCAATAACGAAGCCATTATATAAAAGAGGTCAAAATTACCCCCGAAAAATTGATGTGTAACAAATAAAATACTAAGTAACCATTCCATGGTATGCCTCCAATGTTATTTGGGCAGTTTTTTTCCAAGAAAAATCCAGTGATCTTTTTAATCCCAGTTCACTTAATTTATTGATCATATCCTTATTATTTATTGTAGTAACAATTTTTTCTTCCATATCTTCCACATTCCATGGATTAAATAGAACTGCTGCATTTCCTGTTACTTCAGGTATAGAAGTAATATTTGAAGTAACAACAGGGGTTCCACATGACATTGCTTCTAAAGGCGGCAGTCCAAAGCCTTCGAATACAGACGGATATACAAATAATTTAGCTGCATTATAAAGTAATGCTAAATCTTCTTCTAACACATAATCCGTAAAAATTATATCATCCTTATATTTTGATTCATTGACAAACTTGAAAATATCGTTAAATAACCAGGCTTTTTTACCAACAACAACAAGTTTTTCATCAATCATTTTTTTATTTCTCAAGTTGATATAAGCAGTAAATAATCTGCTTAAATTTTTTCTTGGCTGAAGATTTCCTACAGTTAAAAGAAATTCTCCGTTAATGTTGAATTTTTTCCTGACTTGTGATAATAATTCATAATTCTTTATAACCTTATATTTTTCACTGGCAGCTAAATACGTAACAACAATTTTATCAGGATCAATTCCATATTTATTGCTAATATCCTGCTTTGAAAAATTGGAAACAGTTAAAATTTTATCAGCCTGTTTTGCCAAAGCAGGTATCAAAATCTTATTCATCAATAAATTTTTTTTAGTAAAATACTGTGGATAATGTTCAAAAGAAATATCATGTATAGTGCCTATAATCTTGCACTTTTTCCTTATTACGGGAAAATACTGTAAATGAAGTACATCAAGTTTATCCTTTTGCACATAATCCGGTAAATACTTCATATATCTCTTAACTGCATTAGAAGTCTTAAAACTTTTTATTTTAATATTATTTTCATTGTCAATATTAATAAGTGATGATTTTTTTAAATCATTGAAATATAAATAAATTTCTTCATCTGTAATTAATTTAGTTATTTGCTCTATCAAATTTCTATAATATGTTTCATTACCTCCGGATTTATCACCTATAACATGTGCATCAATTCCTATTTTCATAAATGCCCCCTAATAAGACATTTTCAAAGAAATAACTAGTCAATATGCTAGCCTACTTTCTTTCAAATGCCTAAATACCAAATAATTCTTCATAGTCGTTTACAATCTTATTCCATGAGTAACTACTAATTATTCTATTTTTAGCATTTTCAGATAATTTATTAATATTACTTATATCCAATTTATCTATTTCTTTAATTAAGGTTGACAAGTCACCCCTACTTTTCTTAAAGTAAATAGCTCCATCCCTGCCAACTTCCCTATTAAAATTAACATCTACAAGTAAATTTAACTGAGTACTTGCTAAAGCTTCTAATAAGGAAGGATTTGTTCCCCCTACTTCATGGCCGTGTATATAAGCATAGGCATTTTCTCTGATTTTTTTAATTAACTCCTGATCATAAACTGTACCAACAAACTTTATACGTTTATCTTTATCAAAGTGGGTTTTTAATAATAACTCATCATAAAACTTATTTTTTTCAACATTAGTTATAATAACTAAATCTTTATCAGTTTTTGATGCCATAATTTCTCTAATCATAACTTCATAATTATTTTCAGGAACAAATCTTCCAACAATCAAATAGTATTGTTTAGATTTAATACCATTTTTATAAAACCAATTTAATAGCTTTGGATCACCATCTGATAAAGTTGATTTTTTGATATCTGCACCATAAGCTATAAATGTAGTATTAGGATTATACTCTTTATACTCTTCCTTTACATATTCTTCAATTCCAAGTGAATCACATACTAAAAAATCTGCATGCCTTACCATTAGTCTTTCAGAATATTTCCAGTATGCTTTTACTGCTTTGTTCCACTTGCTCCTTTTCCATTCATGGCCATCAGGATTAACATATACTTTAATGCCCTGCTTCTCTAACTTCTTTTTATAAAAAGCTAAAAAGGGACCTATTCTACAAGCTAGTATATAAATGATAGCCTCTTTCAAATTATTTTTCTTTATATATTTTTCAGCCATTTTTAATGCTTTTATATCATATAGAACAGCCCTAGCACTTCCTATATTTTTTACTTTAACATTAAAGCATCGTGCATTATTATATTCAAACTCTTTTTCATCTTCTGCCAAACATGCTACATGATACTTAATATCAACATTTTTTTTATGAAAAGTAAGTTTATCAACAAATGTCTCAAAACCACCATATCTTGCAGGTATGCCTTTTGAACCTATAATAAAAATATTTTTCATTTTTTTGTATCCACCTTAGCAAATTTTATCTAATATTTTTAGTTCTTAACTTGCATTTTTATCTCCAAAAAATACACCTAAAGTTTTAAATATTAACTTTATATCTAAAAGCGTGCTCCTGTCCTTTATGTATTTCAAATCTAGTTTCATCCATTCATCAAAATCAATGCTGCTTCTGCCCATAACTTGCCAGTAACATGTAAGACCTGGCTTTGCTAAAAGTTTAATTTTCTGCTGAGAAGTAAATTTTGCAACTTCTTTCGGAAGATTAGGTCTCGGACCTACCAGTGACATTTCACCTTTTATCACATTAAACAACTGTGGAAGCTCATCAATACTGGTTTTTCTTATAAACCTTCCCACTCTTGTAATCCTTGGATCTTGTTTTATTTTAAATATAGGTCCTGTCATTTCATTCTTATGCTGAAGGTTGTCCAAAAGTTGTTCTGCATCATGAGTCATAGACCTCAGCTTGTACATTTTGAAAATTTTACCGTTTTTTCCCACCCTAGCCTGTGAAAATATAATAGGTCCTTTGGAATCAAGCTTAATTGCAACTGCCACTACAAACATAATCGGAAAAAAGGCAATAATTCCAACAAAAGAGAAAATTATATCTATAGTTCTCTTAAGGAAATGATAGCCAGCACTTTTTTCATATTTCTCCATACTTTTCACCATTATTTTAATAGATTCGATTTGCAGCCCATTCAATGGAAAATCCCCACCTTTTTTTACTAATTAGGTCTACATAACCCCCTCATATCTAATAATAATGTGATATTTGAGTATAAACAAGTTTAAAATATAAGCAGTTTTGTCAAGTTTAATGAAAAAATACTAAACTATGATTTTTTGTCAAATTGGGGTAGATATATACTGCAATTTGTCTAGAAAAGTATGAAATCTTAGGCAAAAAATAACCACCAATTAGCAGTAATTCTAAACAAAAAATCAACTTATATAAGCCATATACTAACAAATTTCATCACCTTAAAAACTTTAATAAGTCTAAAGCTCGGTATTTCCAAAATCTAAGAAGCTTAGCTAAACTCGTACCTCAAACATATCTAAGCTCCTAAGATTTTCTAAAATGCCTCGCTAAGACTTATAGAAAAGTTTTTAAAAGTGTTTTCAATTTTGTTAGTATATTTTATATATAAGTTGATTTTTAAGTTAGAAAATGCACACTAACTGGAGGATATCGCAAAAAATAAAAACAGGGTAAATCACTCTACCCTGTTGTGAGGTCTTCTCTAATTCCTTTAACTTCCCCTTCAATTTTTGCAGCAGTATAATTAACTTTATCTATTTCTGCTTTATGAATCTCACTCGCATGCTCTAAAGATCTTAATATTTGTGTATGTTCATCAAGTTTATTGTTGATAGTTTTTAATAGATCTAAAATTTCATTATCCATTTTTTCACCACCTATATTTTAGATTTTAACATCAGTTTAATTATATTTCAATATAAATGAATTTACTAATTCTTTTTATCCGATGACTACCATGCTTACTACTATACACCAATTGCTACATTTCAATTGCTTTATCATATTCATAACTTTTAATATACAAAGTATCCCTGCTCAAATCAGCTCCACATTTCCAACATACCGTTCCAAACTCAATATATACATTTTTAAATTCATCTAGATTATTGATAGGCTTAAAAACCTCATATTGAAGATATGGTTTAACATCAAATGTTTTTTGTTCATTTGTTTCAAATTTTAATAACAACTTATAATCTTTAAGAACATTAACCTCAATAACTTTTGGACTCATTTTATTCATTATAACACCTTCTCTATAAATTTATTTTAGGTGGTATTTTCCCAAAGTTTTTTCCTGAAACTGCTTTATTCCATCTATCCCATAATTCTTCCTTATGTATAAGAATCCAAGCAATAATTATTTTGTGTGTTCTATTATCAATTCTACCTGCTAATATCTTCCCCGTTGCTATTGAAATGGATGCTTCTTTTCCATCAGACAATTCTATATGAAAATGTGGTTCCTGATGCCTATCAGTATCCATATAGTTCATATATATTCTTACATTATCAAATCTAGTTAACTCACCCATTTAATCATCTACACTATATTAATAATATTATATCATACTGTATTTATTTATAGAATACTCATGACAGCTAAGTATAGTATTTGTATATAAAAATATTATTAAAAATAATTGATTTTTTATATACAAATACTGTATAATTTAATTGTCAAGATAGTTAGCTATCTCAAATATTTGTCGCTACTCGATATGCGACTAATAAAAGGTCGAGTTCAAATATTTGTCGCTACTCGATATGCGACTAATAAAAGGTCGAGTTCAAATGTTTTTTAAGCTCTGTCCTATAGGATGGGGCTTTTATTTTATAGGGGGACATAGTAAAAATGAAGCCAGGAAACTTTTACTTTTTAAGAAACGATTATTTTGCTGACTTTCCAGATAATAAACTAATGGGTAATAAAGAAATGGTACAAGGTGTTTCACATGATCGCCCTTGTTTTTATGCTTTTTATGATAATTCCACTTCTTTGTATTGGTTAATTCCATTCTCTTCACGAGTGTCAAAATTTAAATCAATATATGAAAAAAAATTAAGTATTTACGGAAAATGCGACACTATAGCATTTGGTAAAGTACTAGGACATGAAAAAGCCTTTTTAATTCAGAATATGTGTCCAATAATACCTCGTTACATAAAAAATGAATACATAGATAGCAAAGCTAATATGCCAGTTAAACTAGATGGTATTTTTGAAAAAAGCTTAATTGCAAAGGCTAAAAAAGTTTTAGCTTTAAATAGAAAAGGAATAAAATTAATTTTTCCTAACGTACTACAAATAGAAAAAGAACTGATTAAAGAAATAAATGAACAAAAATAACTTTTGGGCATTTATCTTTAGTTGTTATCAATTCTACCTGCTAATATCTTCCTTGGTGCTATTGAAATGGATGCTTCTTTTCCAGTGGAACAGAATTCATATATGCTGAATCTTTGCATATATCAATCCTATTATTCCATACAATATTGGAATCAACATTTTTGTCTATATCCCAAGCAATATTTCCAGATTCATCTATAAATACTTCTTTAAACTTGCCTATATCCCTTAGCACTTCAAATACTCCGGATAAATTATTGGACATATCATATAATCTTATTTCTTTATTATCAAATACTATTGTTAATGTATAATCATCATTTGGAATAATCTTTTTAATTTTTCTAGGTTCTTTAACAAAATATTCTGTAATTTTATCAGGAACCGAATTTGTTTTCAAGATGCTCACCTCCAAACTCCTATTTCTCAATTTGGCAGTCCCTCTTGCTTCTTTTATTTATAAATCTGACCTCTATTCCCAATCTCAACTATAATAATCATAAGTTCTTTATCATTTTTCTCAAATAAAACTCTAAAATCTCCAACTCTTAATCTATATATTTCATCCATACCTTTTAATTTTTTTACATCACCTTCAGGAAGCTCAATGATTGCTTTAATAATTCTTTTTTGAGTATCTCTATTTTGTTTTTTAATAAATTTTTCTGCTTTCTTAGTTAAGCTTATATTATAACTGTTATTCATCTAAATTTAACTCCTTCATTATATTTTCTAAAGGAATAAATTCTTCTTTTGTTTGTTTATATTGTTGATATGATTTAGTCTCTTCTTTAGTTGGTTCATCCTCATCTATATATTGCCACTTTTTTTTGAACCCTTTATTTTTCTTTTGCTTTAAATATTCATAAAAGTCCAATACTTCCGCTAATACTTGTGCATCTTCTTCTTTATTTAATTTTTCTATTATCTCTTTAGCTAATGAACTCATTTAATCACTCCCAATTATATCTCGTGCAGCTATGTTACACGAATTGATTTTATTAATACTATTATATCATATACACTTTTTTAATAAAATACATAACATAACTGGTTGGATATACCAAAAAACAAAAACAGGGTAAATCACTCTACCCTGATTACCTTTTTTCCAGTTTCATGTTCCAAAAGTTCTTTAGATATATACATACCAATTTCATATAGATCTTTTTCAGCAGGTTCAGTAATTTGAACATTATACATACTCATTTTATAAGCCTTTCTGTATATCATCAAATGCTTCTTTAAATGGTCTCACTTTTTTGTTTTCCATGGCATCTACACCCTCATCAATCAATTTATACAATTGAAATTTGCCCACAAGTTTTTCATAAGTTTCAATACTCATAACAGCTAAATCTCCCTTACCATTCTTAGTTATATAAACAGGCTCATTATATTTATGACAAAATTCTGATATTTCTCCATAATTGTTTCTTAAATCTGAACTTGGTCTTATTGATGGCATGACATACACCTCCTAGTTATAATATCAATATTATATCATAATTTCGATATTATAACTAAATTTTTTAAATTCATCCTATTGACTTTAAAAATACATACTGTATAATTAAGTTAAGAAATTGACATAATAAAAACAGGGTGTTAGGACACCCTGTAGTATACAATTCTAGTTGTTTAGGCAACTAGTTTAGCTAATTAATTATTTAAAAAAGTAGCCATACCAATTGCGATAGTGGGCTACTTTTTTATTTTATCTATAAGTACGATAACTAAATTTATCCGATGACTACCTGCTCTAATACTTCCACTTGGAGAAAAGCAACTGTCACCAAATCGAAGAATTTGGGACATCTGCTTTTCTCCAAGTGGGAGTAAAAATAGCAGCTACGTCCCTGGATAACGATTTCTAAGCATCAGGTGGAGTCAAAACTCCATCTGATGCCAAGAACTCTGTTTATCAACGCTACCAAAAATGATAGAGCAGCAAAAACTACTATAAACATTTCGCACATATGTATCACCTCCCTCCTAAAAGGGATAGCAATACCAGTTGCCCACACGCAACTATATTGAATTGTATGTAGATAGTTTATCATACCTCGTTATTTACAGCAATCATAGAATATACTTTTTTACTTATACTCTTTTAATGTAGGCCACAACTTATCCTTTTCAGAAAAAATGATATTATCAATTCCTTCAAGAGGCCATTTTATATTTATGTCAGGATCATTCCATATAATGCCACCTTCATCTTCAGGATGATAAAACTCAGTGCATTTATAGCAAAATTCTGCTTCATCTGAAAGTACCAAAAACCCGTGAGCAAATCCCTTTGGAATGTAAAATTGTTTCTTATTTTCCTCAGACAGTGTAACTCCTACCCACTTTCCATAGGTACTAGATCCATCTCTTAAATCAACAGCAACATCAAACACCCTGCCTTTTACTACTCTTACCAGTTTCCCCTGAGAATAATTTTTTTGAAAATGAAGTCCTCTTAAGACCCCCTTTTTAGATTTGGACTGATTATCCTGGACAAAGACCATATCAAGGCCTACTTCCTTAAAATCATTGTAATTATAAGTTTCCATAAAATAGCCCCTGTTATCTCCAAAAATACCTGTTTCTATTATGTATACACCCTTAATATCTGTGGCTTTAAAATTAAATTTACCTATTTTAATCATATCCCTTCATATTCAATTTACAATGCACAGTTCACAATGCACAATTGAAAGTTCAAATAACAAATATCAGATGTGAAAAATTTTCTTCCTGTATCAGAAAATAATTGTATTCATTTTGCCTATGGCAAAATTTCATTATTTGTTCTTTGATATTTGATCTTCGCTATTTATTTTTGTATAAAGGATTTAAGGGCATCTTCCCACTGCCTCATATTGTCACTAATGCTGCATCGGAGCATCATATTATCAAGTGAAGAAAATTCCGGCCTTTTAGCCGCCCTATTGAGATTCTCTGAGGTCATAGGCGACACAGTACAGTCTATACCCGCATAATCCACAATTTTGCAGGCAAAATCATACCAGCTGCACTCACCCTTACCAGTACAGTGATATATACCATATTCATCAGTAAGGGCAAGCTTTAAAATGTGGTAGGCTAAATCTTCAGCATTAGTAGGATTACCTCTCTGGTCATTTACCACATCTAAATGTCCTTTTTCTTTTGCAGCTTTCAGTATAGTGTATACAAAATTTTTACCATATAAACCATAAAGCCAGGATGTCCTTACTATAAAATACCTGCTGCAATTTTCTCTAATATACTGTTCTCCTAAAAGTTTAGTTTTTCCGTAAACACTAACAGGGTCAGGTAAGTCATATTCCCTAAAAGGAACAGTACCTCTTCCATTAAAAACATAGTCAGTAGAAATATGTACAAGTTTTATTTTTGTACTTTGTGAAGCCAGTGCTAAATTTCTAGCTCCTAAGGAATTTACCTTAAAGGCGTTTTCAAAGTCAGTTTCGCACTTATCCACATTGGTATAGGCAGCACAATTTATAATTATATCTGGAGCATAATCAATTATAAATTTTCTAACATCATTTAATCTGGTTATGTCAAGCTCCTCTCTACTTGGAAATCGCACTTCAGCATCAAAGTAAATTTTATCAATTACTCCTATTTCAGATTTTCCACTAACTAAAATTTCTCGGAGCTGCCCAGCAAGCTGACCTTTTCCTCCTGTAATCAATACTTTCAATCATATTCACTCCTAAAATATCAGTAATATTTTTTACTAAGCAAACTTAAAATATATTTTCCATAAGCAACTTTTTTAAGAGGCTCTGCCAACTTTATCAGTTGGTTATCATCTATGTATCCTTGTCTATAGGCAATTTCCTCTATACAAGCTATGTAAAGTCCCTGTCTTGTCTGAACAGCCTCTACAAAATTAGCGGCATTTAAAAGTCCCTGGGGAGTTCCAGTATCAAGCCAAGCCATTCCCCTTCCAAAAAGTTCTACCTTAAGTTTGCCCATTCTCAAATACTCATTGTTTACATCTGTAATTTCAAGTTCTCCCCTTGGAGAAGGCTCTATATTTTTTGCTATATCTACCACATCATTAGTGTAAAAATAAAGCCCTGGCACTGCATAATCGGATTTTGGCTTTAAAGGCTTTTCCTCTATAGAAATAACATTAAAATCTTTATCAAATTCCACTACACCAAAATCTCTAGGATTGCTTACATGATATCCAAAAATAGTTGAACAATCATGCCTGTCTGAAGCAACCTTTAATCTTTCGGTAAAGCCATATCCATGAAATACATTATCCCCTAAAACAAGAACTACATCGTCATTTCCAATAAATTTTTCTCCAACTATAAAAGCCTCAGCAAGTCCTTTTGGTTCATACTGCACTTCATACTGAAAATTAAGTCCAAGTTGGCTTCCATCACCAAAAAGTTCTTTAAAAACACCTATATCCCTTGGTGTTGATATAATAAGTATATCCCGTATTCCAGTAAGCATAAGCACAGAAAGTGGATAATAAATCATAGGTTTATCATATATTGGAACAATCTGTTTTGATATTGCCTTAGTCATAGGATAAAGCCGGGTTCCAGAACCACCAGCCAGTATTATACCCTTTCTCATAATTAACACCCCCTTTTTTTAGTTGAGAATTAATAGTTAAGAATTAATAATTATGGATGATTTACAATTGAAAGTTTAAACATCAATTAAAGTTCAAAGTTCAGATAACAAATATCAAATTAGGAAATTTTCTTCCTGCGTAAGAAAATAATTATATTTATTTTGCCTATGGCAAAATTTCATTATCTGTTCTTTGATATTTGAACTTTATTATTTGCTTTTGTACATTTTCTCATAGTATTTCTTATAATCTCCAGAGGTTACATTATCCATCCAATCTTTATTATCCAGATACCACTTTACGGTCTTCACTATACCATCTTCAAATTTAGTTTCAGGATACCAACCAAGTTCATCTTTAATTTTTGAAGGATCAATGCCATATCTCCTGTCATGTCCTTTCCTATCTTCTACATACTTTATAAGATTTTCATCTACAGAAGAATCTACATTGTCATGTATATATGGAATTATTGTTTTAACTATATGAATGTTTGTTCTCTCATTGTGCCCACCTATGTTATACACTTCACCACACTTGCCACTATGTATGACCATGTCTATAGCTTTACAGTGATCTTCTACGTAAAGCCAATCTCTTATGTTAAGTCCATCACCGTATACAGGAATATCTCTTTTATTTAAGCAGTTGTTTATAACAAGAGGAATGAGCTTTTCTGGAAATTGATAGGCACCATAGTTATTGGAGCACCTGGTTATATTTACAGGCATTTTATAGGTGTCAAAATAGGCCTTTACCATCAAATCAGCAGAAGCTTTGCTAGAAGAGTATGGGCTGTGAGAATCAAGAGGGGTTTTTTCCGTAAAGTATCCTTCACTTCCAAGGGAACCATAGACTTCATCTGTAGAAACCTGGAGATATTTTTTGCCCTCTTTAAAATCGCATTCTATAGTCCATGCATTTTTTGCAGTATCCAAAAGTGCCACAGTCCCCAGAACATTTGTCTTCACAAAAACTTCAGGATCTCTTATGCTCCTATCTACATGGGATTCTGCTGCAAAGTTTATTACATAATCTATATCATATTTTTCAAACAGCTGTTGAAGTTTTTCCCTGTCACATATGTCTCCCTGAATGAAGATATAGTTAGGGTTTTTAGATATAGATTTTAAGTTTTCAAGGTTACCTGCATAGGTTAGCTTGTCATAGTTTATTATTTTTATGTCTGAATATTTTTTAAGCATATAGTGAATAAAGTTAGAGCCAATAAATCCTGCTCCTCCCGTTACTAAATATGTTTTCATAGATACCGTCCCTTCGATCATAATACATTTATATATTATTTTGATTTTATAAAACCACAAATTTTATTTTTTATAAACAACAATTCTTTTTTATACATAAAAGCAAAACAAAATATCATAAAAATACTCAATAAAAAACTTAAGACAAAGTTTTTATTAAGCACTATTCTCCAAAATATAAAAAAAGCACCCGTAATTGCACAATCAATTAAAAATCTTTTAGATATAATTATAAGTTTCATCCTTTGCAAAACGATAGAACATACTATTACCGTAATTATATAACCAGTTAATGTAGCTAAAGCTGAACCTTCTATACCTAAAAACGGAATCAATAAATAATTAAATACAACATTAGACAATGCACCTGCCGTAAGTATCAAGGTTCCAGGCCAAGTTTTTTTTATAACTAAAAATTGATTTCCCTCCGTCTGATAAAGCATAAGTAAAAGCGGTGCCAAAAATAAGTATGGAAATACTACAGCTCCTTTTACATAATCACCTCTAAAAAATATTCCAAAAATTATATCTGAAAATGGCGTTAATACTAATATAGTGGTAAAAGATATAACTCCAAGATATTCAAATATATTTGAAGTAAGCTCCACTTGGTCATCACTTTTCATAGTAGAAAAAGCAAAGTACTGCCATCCATTTGCAAAAGCTATATATATAAATTGACTTATTGAAGCCACTCTTGCCCCTATTCCATATATACCTACTTGTGCATTTCCCAAATACTTTGCAATAAACATCCTATCACAGGAGTTAAAAATCCAATATAATAAAAATCCAGGCATAAGTGGTATACCTAATTTCAACATTTCTTTTATTAATCTTTTGTTTATCTTTTTAAAACTAAACCAATCTGTATTTAAAACATAAAATATTACAAGCATTATTATAGATGATGCTAATCCTGCCAGTGGAAGTGCAGTTACATACATCTTATGCATAAGCATGGGTATAGAAATGCTATAAGCTAATATTGGCGTTACAGTATTGGTTACAAGAAATATTTTTCTTTTATTTAACATCCTCGTAGGTGCTATAATAATGGAGCTTATAGTGCTTACAAAAACACTTACCGCAGAAATAGTTAAAAGTTGACTATACCTTTCCGAACTAAAAAAAAGCTGAGAACAAAATCCTTTAAATATTAAAAGTACCACTGCCTCTACTAAACCGCTAAAAAATGTGAAAGAAAAGGCACTAGAACACACTTCTTTTTTATATTCTAAGTCTTCTTTATCAAAAAACATTCGAAACATCACATCATACATACCCATTATTGCTATTGATGAACCAAAAGAAACTACAATATTTGATATATCACTAAGTCCATAATAAAAAGCATTAGGCATTAATCTTGTAACAATAGGAAGCATAATAAGCGGAACTATCTTACTCATTACACTTCCAAGTCCATATACTAAAAAATTTTCAATAAAAAGCTTTGCTCTGCTCACTGCCATCTATTTATCTCCAAGCATTTATTTTATCTATAACATACTGTATTTCTTCATATTTCATGCCGTACCACATAGGAATACTCAAAACTTCATTTGCTATTTTTTCAGCTATAGGAAAATCTCCCTCTTTAAAACCTAAATCACTATAAGCAGGCTGTAAATGCATTGGTATTGGATAATGTATTAAAGTTCCTATATCTTCTTCTTTGAGATATTTCTGCAGCTCATTTCTCTGCTTAGTTCTAACTATAAATACATGCCATATAGGCTCTGCATAATCTGGAACATATGGTAATATTACTTTATCATTTTTTATATTGTCTATGTAAATCTTTGCTATTTTTCTTCTTTCATCATTCCATTTATCAAGATATTTTAATTTTACTCTTAAAAATCCAGCCTGTAGTTCATCAAGTCTAGAGTTATATCCCTTATATAAATTGTGATATTTCCTATCTGAGCCATAATTTCTTAGAATCTTAATTTTATCTGCAAGTTCTCTATCATTAGTAGTAACTACTCCTGCATCTCCTAATGCACCTAAATTTTTGCCAGGATAAATACTAAATCCTGATGCATCACCAAGACTTCCTGCTTTTTTACATTTATACAATGCTCCATGTGCTTGAGCTGAATCTTCTATAACTTTTAGACTATATTTTTTCGCAATATTATTTATTGGATCAAGATCTGCTGCTTGTCCATATAAATTTACTACTAATATAGCTTTAGTTCTATTCGTTATTGACTTTTCTATTAGCTCAGGATCAATGTTATAAGTTCTTATATCTGGTTCAACAAATACAGGTTTTGCTCCAACATTAGAAACTGCAAGTGCAGTAGCAATATATGTATTTGACGGTACTATAACTTCATCACCAGTACCTATACCATAAGCTCTCAATATTAAGGTAAGTGCTTCAAGTCCATTTCCAACACCTATGCAGTATTTCACTCCACAATAATTTGCAAATTCTTTTTCAAAGCCTTCAACTTGCCTGCCCAAAATAAACCAGTTTGAATGATATACTTCTAAAAATTTCTCTGTCATTTCACTTTCTATTTCTAAATGCATTGGTGCAAAATTTAAAAATGGTATTTTCATAATCTCACTCCTCGTATAATAAGTTTATAGCCAAGAAAAACTGGTTATAAACTTATCTTTTTTATAGTATAGAGATAGGAGACATCTTTGAGGGATTCTTCCTCATCCTATTCCCATCTATACAATTAATATTTATATATTCAATAAAGATTATCCTGTGGTATGATATCAGCAGAGTCTGATGTCCGAAGGCACTGCTTTCACTCCTTTCAGCCAACGCTTGTTGTGTCTGCTTTTTTAGCTTTCAGCCTGGTTCATGTGGCATATTCCGCTTACACAGATGTTTCATCCCCTGTCGTAGCTCCAGCAAAAAAGCTGGCAGGGTGCATGCTGATTACGCGAGGTTGCGGTCACTACATGATGCCCGGGATAAACCTTTTGTTTCAGATTTCAAAAATACTTAATCGGAAAGGATGGTGATATCATGTTAAAGATTAACTTTATGTCTACTTTGTTTGTCGGTATTGATGTCAGTTCCAAATCCAATGTTGTTTATGCAATGGATTTTT